>JBIKWH010000251.1:0-3975 GCA_044356435.1 Vicinamibacterales bacterium | reverse complement strand
CGCCGCCGCTCGCGCAGCAGCCCCAGCGGAATGAGAATCAACCCTGCGACAAACACCGCCGGAATAGCGGCAAAGAGCAACAGGCCGAGGTAGGGGTTGACCAGAAACCCGGCGGATTCGAGCAGTGCCAGGACCAGAAACAGCACCGCCATCACAGTGGCAACGGCGATGCCCGCGAGCGAGAGGCCGTTGCGCGTAAACGCTTTCAGGAGTCGGAGCATCGGTCCTCTCTCCGGGAGGGGCTGGTGCGCTACTTGAGGCCGGCCAGGTACGCGACGAGTGCGTCCACGTCCTCCTTCGGCAGGGCGTAGGCCTTCATCAGGGGCTTGCGCGCCGCCTTGGTCTTGGCCGTCATCCCCGGCGCGTCAACAATCCACTGCCGGATCTCCTCGGCCGACAACTTCCCGCCCACACCGTCGAGTGGCCCCTTCGCGTTGCCCTTCCCGGCCACCGTGTGACACATGCCGCACTTCTGCGCGGCGTATACCGCCGCGCCCTTCTCGACCGGCGTCTGCGCGTAGGCAGCGCTCGCGACGCCGACCATGCCGGCCACCAGTCCGGTCAACAACATTCCCCGCATTGCTCCTCCGATTCGCGTCATGTGATCTGACGAGTGCAGTACTCGCACACGCGCATGACAATGTGACAACGCCACTTCAGCTCGACCGTTCACGCCCGACAGGAGTCGGCACGCGCGTCCCACGGGGAGGGGGAGCCGTGCCGCAGCGCGCGACCCTGCTCAGCGCGCGGCAGGTCCGCGCGCCGGGGCCGACGCATCCGCGAGACGCATCCGAGCCACATGGCGGTGGCACTGGACGCAACTGAGCGTGACCGCGGTGTAGGCGAGCGGCGCCTCGTCGAGGTCCTTCCGGCGAGCAGCCGCAATCAGATCATCAAGCGCCCGGTCGAACCGCAACGTCTGCCGGGCGTACTCCGGTGACTGCAGCACGGCCCACGCCGGACGCGTCGTCACCTTGCGGAGCGCCACGGCGTGCTCCTCGAGCGCGGCCCAGTTGCTCGTCACCATGGCGCCCAGTAGCTGCTGCGAGTGCGCGAGCTTCTCGCGCATCAAGGCCTTCAGGGCCGGCGTCTGCGCACTGGATGTACGCGGGGTCAGACAGACCAACCCCGCGACGAGTGCAATCAGCATGTGTGTCCGCATACCGCCCTCTCTACTGCCGCGCCTGAGTGGTCCCGGCGGCGACCGGTCCGCTGGCCGGCTTGATGGCGCCGGGGTTCGTCAACGCCTCGAAGAGGGCCGACAGCTTCGTCCGCGCACGACCGACCCGATCCTGGAGGCCGTCATAGACGAATGCATGACCGGCCTCGACGGCGAACTTCAGCTCCAGCGCGACCATCTCGGCATCCTGCGTCAGCCGGGCCTTCCGCTGCGGGTCCTTCACCTTCTTGACCAGATCGCGGGCTTCCTTGAGCAGGTGTCGGGCCTCGCGCACCTCCTCGAGCATCGCGCGTGCGTGCGTCGCCCGCTCAGGCCGCGGGGCTGTCTTGCCGGGGCCATGACACGCATTGCACTGCGACTCGAGCGCCTTCGGCGCCAGGAGCGTGTCTCCCTCGTCGGAGTGGCACGTCGAACAGGACGGCCCACGCCGATCGTCCGCCTTGAGCAACTGGAAGTGCCGCGTCTTCTGGAACGACATCGCCTGTCCCGCATGGCAACTGCCGCACGTGCCGGGCAGGTTGGCGCGGTGCACCGGGCTCTTGCGGTCGCCCGCGCCGATGATGCCCTTGTGGGCGATGAGCTTCTCGAAGCTGGCGGGGTTGCCGCCGTGGCAGCGCTCGCAGCCGATGCTCTGCCGCCCGTGCGCCGAGCGGTCCCAGTCGTTCAGGTGCGTACGGCGCGGCGCGTCCGGGTTCGCGAAGTGGCAATCCGCGCACTTGCTCGACTGCGCGCCGGCCGCCGTCGTCAGTGCGGCCAGGATGACCGCCATCAACACTATCGTGCCTCGCACCTGCATGCTGTCCCCCAGTGCGTGAATCAGGAACCTCCGCGAGGCTCAGTCCCGCTGTGTCGCGGATCAGATCCGCCTGGTTGAGCTGCTCGCAAGTCGGATGCCAGCGTCGCGGGCAGCAAACTAGCTGAACCGCGCGTGTTCCGGGGTCTGGGCGTGCGGAAAAATCAGCGCGGGGTGAAATCCCCCACACTCGCGATCCTGCGGCAGAGCTGACGTGTCAGCTCTTGAGTGTGAGCACCGGGCAGACGGCCTCGCGCACCAGGCGGTTCGCCGTGGACCCGAAGAACATCAGGTCCATCGCGTTGCGGCCATGCACACCGGCGACGATGAGATCCGCCTTCGCACTCGCCGCCGTCCCCAGCACGCCCTTGCCCGCGTGTCCGATGAGGACCACCTGCTCCGCCTGGAATCCAGGCGCCAGCCGCTCGATCAGGCCTTTGAGATAGCCGTAGGCCGCCTCGCGCTCGATGTCGGCGTCGAGGCCCGGTATGCCGGACTCCGCATACGTCGGCACCGGCTCCACGACGTGGACGGCCGTCAGCGCGGCCCCGTACTGCCGGCAGAGCGCAATCGCCTCCTTGAGCGCCGTCTGGGAGCTGTCGGAGAAGTCCACGGCGGCCACGATGCGCGAGAACACCCGCGCGCCGGCCGGCACCGCATCTGGCGCCCGCGGCGGCACGGTCAACACGGGACACGGCGCATGCCGAAGCACCTTCTCTGTCACGGACCCGAGGAGCAGGCGCGTGAATCCCGATCGCCCGTGCGTGCCGAGCACGATCAGGTCCGCCGGCGCCGATTCGGCCTCCCGCAGAATCTCCCGGGCGGGGTTGCCTTCGAGACAGACGGCCTCCACCCGCACGCCGCTGCCCGTGCCTTCCCCGGCCACGAATGTCTTCAGGTCCTTGCGGACGGACTCTACGTCCTCCGGTGCCCACAGGCCGGGCGGGTGCGCCAGCGGATCGGTGAACGGCACAAGCGCCGGCACCGGCTGCAGCACGTGAACGGCGCGCAGCTCCGCGCCGCTCTCCTTCGCGAGCGCGAGCGCGAGATCCAGCGCGTGCCGGCTGCCCTCGGAAAAGTCGACGGGGCACAGAATGCGTTTCAGGGTTGTCATCGAACGGGCCTCCACACAGACGCTCTGGTCAACTCCGGTCAGCGCTGCGGAATCTGCAGGCCAAACTTCTCGATGCGGTACCGGACCTGGTCGCGGTTGATGCCGAGCATCTGACCGGCATGGGTCTGGTTGCCACTGGCACGCTCCAGCGCCTGCACGAGCAACTGCCGCTCGACCTCTTCCAGATTGACGCCGTCCGGCGGCAGTTGAAAGCGCGTCGGCGCGCCAACAGTCCGGGTCAGCGTGGTGAAGTCTTCGGGCTTCAGCCAGTCGCGCTCCACGAGCAGCATCGCCCGCTCGACGGCATTCCTCAGCTCACGGATGTTGCCCGGCCAGCCATAGCTCTCCAGCAACTGCATCGCGTCGGGCGTGATGCCCTTCACGCGCTTCCGGAACTCACGGTTGTAGGAGTCGACGTAGAAGTTCGCCAGCAGCGACACGTCACCCTTCCGCTCGCGCAGCGGCGGCAGGTGGATCGGCATCACCTGCAGACGATAGAAGAGGTCTTCGCGAAACTTGCCGTCCTTGACGGCCTGCTCCAGGTCCCTGTGCGTGGCGGCGATGACCCGGACATCCACCCGGATGTCCTGCAGGCCGCCCACGCGCTTGAAGGTCTTCTCTTCGAGCACGCGCAGAAGCTTGGCCTGCAGCGCCGGCGTCATCTCGCCGATCTCGTCGAGAAACACCGTGCCGCCGTCGGCCGTTTCGAACAGGCCCCGCTTCTGCTGCCGGGCATCGGTGAACGCGCCGCGCTCATGGCCGAAGAGTTCGCTCTCCAGCAGGTGCTCCGGCAGGGCCGAGCAGGTGATGTTGACGAACGCGCGCGTCGCCCGGTCGCTGTTGTAGTGGATGGACTTGGCCGCCAGGTCCTTGCCGGTGCCTGTCTCC
>JBIKWH010000250.1:0-3979 GCA_044356435.1 Vicinamibacterales bacterium | reverse complement strand
GTGTGCCGGGCATAACCGGCCTGTCGATTTTCACGATATTCAACGAGGTCCACGATGACGCTCAACGCCGCCGACACCGCCTGGATGTTGGTATCCACCGCCCTGGTTCTTCTGATGACCCCGGCCCTCGCGTTCTTCTACGGCGGGCTCGTGCGCGCCAAAAACGCGCTCAACACCATGATGATGAGCTTCGCCGCCATCGGCTTTGTCGGTGTCGCGTGGGCCGTCGTCGGATACTCGTTGGCGTTCGCGCCCGGTAACGAGTGGATCGGCGACCTGTCCCGGTTCGCGCTCAAGGGCGTGGGCCTGACGCCCGGAGAGCTCGGCACGACCATTCCGCAGTATCTGTTCGCGAGCTACCAGGGCACGTTCGCCATCATCACGGCCGCGCTGATCTCGGGCGCCGTGGTCGAGCGCATGCGCTTCCCCGCGTACCTCATCTTCATCACCCTCTGGTCGATCGTCGTCTACGCGCCGATCGCCCACTGGGTCTGGAACCCCACCGGCTGGCTCTTCAAGATGGGTGCGCTCGACTTCGCCGGCGGCACGGTCGTGCACATCAACGCGGCCGTAGCGGCGCTCGTGGCGGTGCTCATCGTCGGACCGCGCCGTGACTACGGCAAGGCCGCCCTGCTGCCCCATAACGTGCCGTTCACGCTGCTCGGCGCGGGCCTGCTCTACTTCGGCTGGTTCGGCTTCAACGCCGGCAGCGCCCTTGGAGCCAGTGCCATTGCAGCGCTGGCCATGACGACGACGTTCCTGGCCCCGATGGGCACGCTAGTGGTCTGGACGTTCCTCGACGTGCTGCGCGGCAAGGCGCCGACGGCTGTCGGCGCGGCCACGGCGATTGTCGTCGGACTCGTCGCGATCACACCGGCGGCGGGCCTGGTTGGTCCGATGAGCGCCATCGCAATCGGCGCGATCGCGGCGATCCCGAGCTACTTCTGCATCCAGTGGCGCGCCAAGACGTCCCTCGACGACTCGCTGGACGTGCTCGCGGCACACGGCCTCGGCGGCACCGTCGGCGCACTGCTGACGGGCGTATTCGCCCAGAAGGCCCTGAATGGCATGGCAGACGGTGTGCTCTTCGGCAACCCGGGCCAGCTCATGATTCAGGTGACGGCGATCGGCGCGGCCATCGTCTACAGCGGCGTGGCCAGTGCCATCCTGCTGAAGGTCATCGGACTCGTGACGCCGCTCACGGCCAGCGAGGACGAACAGTCCTCGGGCATGGACGTCACGCAGCACGGCGAGGAAGCCTACATTC
Organism: Vicinamibacterales bacterium; assembly: GCA_044356435.1. Lineage (GTDB taxonomy): Bacteria > Acidobacteriota > Vicinamibacteria > Vicinamibacterales > UBA2999 > CANKJK01. The sequence continues at coordinate 2,712 of JBIKWH010000250.1, read as the reverse complement.
ACGGCGACGGCGTCTAGTTCCGCCACCGCAGCCGCCGGAACGACAAACGGGGGAGGCATCTGACGATGCCTCCCCCGTTTCCCTGTACGCCCGTCCTGCCTCCGGCGCCTTCGGGCGCCGGTCGACCACCGACTACGGCTCGACGGTGATGCTCAGCGTTTCGCAGAGTCCGGCCACCGTCTGATGCAGGTCGTTCCCGGTCTGCAGCGCGAACGTGTGCGGCCCCGGCGTCAACTGCATGTCGATCGTCGTGTCCCCCTTGCCGAAGTGCACCCAGCCCGGCGTGCCCTTCGGAATCGCCTGTCCCTCAGGGAGACACGGCACATCCACGCCGAGGTGGTGGTGCCCCATGCCGTCCCGGGGGTGCTCGACGGTGCCCTCAGGCACGGCGGCAATCGTGAAACCCTCGATACCGAACGAGAAGTGCACCGGGCTCTTCACCGTGGCGCCGCTGGACGGTTCGACAAAGAAGACTCGCGGCCGCGCGGGTGCCGCCGGTGCGGCTGCCTCCTTCGGGGAATCGCCGTCCTGTTCCTTAGGGCCGCTTCCGCAGGCCACGGCCAGCGTCAGCACAGCCGCCAGCCCCGTCATCTGCACAGCCCCGCGCGTGCGTCGTGTCGGCATCGTCGCCATCTGCATCGTTACTGTTCGCATCGTCTCCATCCTCGCGTCAGCGGGCGCTGACATGGCCGATCATGGCCGGTGGCAGCGCGTTGCTGTAGAACGTCCGTTGCTTGAAGCGCCAGCCCTCCGGCGTCCTGACCAGCACGTCATCATAGGTCCCGGTGGCCGTGATCGATGCGGGCTTTCCCGCTTCCGGCGTCGGCACGTTGAAGAAATACGCGCTGCCGACGGCCCCGTCCGCCGACGGCTCGATCCGGATGTTCGTGGCGAAGTGGTGCGGCGCGCCGTTGTTGTTCTTCCCCGCGCCGTGGGCAAAGCCGAGCAAGGCCTCGCGGCCGACGAACTTCTTCCCGCCGCCGAGGTCGAACACACCGTCCTTCGTGAAGGTGCCGGCCCACATCATGCCGTTGTCACCATGCGTATCGATCCCGTAGTTGTAACGGATGTAGAGCTGGTTGATCTCCGCGTAGTCCTGCGCCGTGAGGGTCGCCTTCTTCTGCTGACCCATGACACCCGCTGACAGGGCGACGACCACCGCCAGCACGCCCGCCGTTGTCCAGTACTTCATATGCACTCCCCTGATCAGCCCATGTGGGCGATGATGCGGTTCCCGAACTCCGACGTCGACACTTCCGTGGCGCCCTGCATCAGGCGGGCGAAATCATACGTGACCGTGCCCGCCGACACCGACCCGTCGATGCCCTTGATGATGAGGTCGGCCGCCTCGGTCCAGCCCATGTAGCGGAACATCATCTCGCCGGACAGGATGACCGAGCAGGGGTTCACCTTGTCGAGATTCGCGTACTTCGGAGCGGTGCCGTGGGTGGCCTCAAACACGGCGTGACCCGTCTCGTAGTTGATGTTGCCGCCGGGCGCGATCCCGATACCGCCGACCTGCGCCGCCACGGCGTCCGACATATAGTCGCCGTTCAGATTCAGCGTGGCGACCACGTCGAACTCGTCCGGCCGCGTCAGCAGCTGCTGCAGGGCGATGTCCGCGATGGCGTCCTTGATGAGGACCTTGCCGGCGACCAGCGCCGCCTTCTGCTCGGCGTTCGCCGCCGCCTCGCCCTTGGCAGCCTTGGTGGCCTCCCACTGGTCCCACGTGTAGGTCTGGTCGCCGAACTCGCGCGTGGCCAGGGCGTAGCCCCAGTTCCTGAAGGCGCCCTCGGTGAACTTCATGATGTTGCCCTTGTGGACGAGCGTGACGCTCCTCCGCTTGTTCGTGATCGCGTAGCGGATGGCGGACCGGATCAGGCGCTCGCTGCCCTCCTTCGAGACGGGCTTGAGGCCGATGCCGCTGGTCTCGGGGAACCGGATCCGCTGATACATCTGGGGGAAGTCCTGCTGGAGGAACGCGAGAAGCTTCTTCACCGCGTCTGAGCCGGCCTCCCATTCGATGCCCGCGTAGATGTCCTCGGTGTTCTCGCGGAAGATCACGACGTCGATCTTCTCGGGAGTCTTGACCGGCGAGGGCACGCCCTTGAACCAGCGCACCGGACGCAGGCAGACGTACAGGTCCAGCATCTGCCGGAGCGCGACGTTCAGCGAGCGCATGCCGCCGCCAACGGGCGTCGTGAGCGGGCCCTTGATGCCGATCAGATACTGCCGGAAGCCGTCGATGGTCGCCTGGGGGAGCCAGTTCTGCTCGAGGTCGTAGGCTTTCTGGCCGGCCAGCACCTCGATCCACTCGACCTGCTTCTTCCCGCCGTAGGCCTTGGCGACCGCGGCGTCGAAGACGCGGACACTGGCGCGCCAGATGTCCGGCCCGGTGCCGTCTCCTTCGATGAACGGAATGATCGGGCAGTCGGGAACCGACAGGACGCCGTTCTTCAACGTGATGGGCTGTGCGGACGGATTCTGGGGCATGAGCGAGCCTCGTCAGGAAAGTGGCTGCGGGGCATCAGCGGGCCGCAGACGTTGGTCGGGTGAGTAGGGAAAGAAATCAATGACGGCGCCGGCTCGAATCGCCTCCTGCCGGCCTCGCCAGAAGTCGACATCGAGCAGGTCGCCGTGCCGGGCCACGAACGCCTCCCTGAGGGGGCCCGTCAGGCCGAGAAACGCGCCGAACTCCTCCGGAAACACATC
>JBIKWH010000014.1:0-13787 GCA_044356435.1 Vicinamibacterales bacterium | reverse complement strand
ACACGCGGGGGGAAGTGATCAGCCTGTTCGGGGTGGCCTTCATCCTGGTGGCCGGCCTCATCGTGTGGCGGCAGGGGCGCCTCTCGGCCTCTCTTCCGCTCGTGCTGCCGTGGCTGCTCTATCCGATCGTCACGCAGGGCGACCAGATCATCGACAACCTCTCGATCGAGTGGATGCGCACGGTCGTCACCGTGCTGCTGCTCGCCATCTTCGTGGCGCCGGTGGCCGTGATCGTGCTCTCGGCCCGGTCCTGGTACGACCCGGCCGGCGGGCGCGCCCGCGTGGCGGGGCCGCTTCTGGGTCTCGTGCCTGGCCTCCTCCAACTGGCGGCCGGCCAGCGCCGCGTCGGCACGGCGCTGCTGACGGCGGCGCTCCTCGCCATCGAGATTCCCCTTGCACTGCTGTACGTCGGGGCGTACCTCATCTACGCGCTGACGGCCATCATCGTCGGCGCACTGGCGTGGGCGTCGCAGCCGGAGCGGGCGGTGCGCGACGCCGCCGTGGAGCACGCGAGGAGCGAGCGCTTCGCGTTCGGTGTCCTCATCGCCGGCGTCGTGATCTCCGCGGGCGCCTTCCTCGCCTACCGCAACGCGCCGGGCGCCTACCAGGGCAGCCCGAGCTTCTTCATGGATCCCTCCCAGCGGGACAAGAACTACCGGATGGATCGCGTGGCGGTCCCGGCTGGAGAGCCGGCGGCGCCGGCGGACCCGGCCGCGCTCGAGACCGCGCTGACGGCCGCCGCGAAGGCGTTTGACGGCCTGGCCGCGAGCTACAACGTGCTGGGCCGGAACTACACCTGGGACTTCCACAACGAGCTCTTCGTCCGCCACGACGCGTTGCTGCCTGACTACCGCGCCGTCGGAACCGGTGGTGCGCGCGAGGCGGCTGCGGCCTGGACGGCGCTGCGTCCCGAGTTCTCGGCCCTGCGGGCCGGCGTGCCGAATGGCGACCCGCTCGCGGCGTTTCTCGATGACGTCGCCGCCTTCGCGGACTTCAACACCGAGCGCACGCCGACGCTCGAGCACATGAGTCTCAGCTTCCAGCGGACGAAGGCCGGCCTCCAGCACGCGGCGCACCTCTACGAGGGGGAGGCGAAGTATCTTGGGGACGGCCTGGCCGGACTCCTCGCGAAGCATCAGCGCGTCGTGGAGGCGCCGGCCCTCTCCGGAGTGACCCGTGAGTTCGCCCGCATCAGCCGCGCCGTCCACGACGCCTACTCCAACCGCATCATCGGCTTCTGAGCCGGGTCGCGTACGGATCCGGCTCCACTACCGGATCGTGCTGCCGTTTGCCGTGGCGGCGCTGGCGGCGATGGCCGTCTCGGCGCTGCTGACCCGGCAGGCGATCGAGGCAGCGCTCCGTGAGCGCGTCGAGAGTCAGATCGTCAACGCCGCGTCGCTCCTGGCCCAGAGCGGCTTCGCCCTGACACCTACCGTGATAGGCAGCGTCAGAGCCATCGCCGACGCTGACGTGCTGACGCTGGACCGTCAGGGCGCCGTGCTCGCCACCACGATGGAGGCCGCGCGCGCGGCCGAGGTCTCAGCGGCGCTCATCGCCGCCGCCACCGGGCGGCAGGAAGCCGGACGGCCCGTCATCCACGCCGTGCCGTGCGGGCAGGCGACGTGCTACGCCGCGGTCGACGTGGTGCATGCGCGGCCGGATCTGCTGGTCGCCGTGGTCGACCGCGGCACAGAACTCGCCGCGGCCAACCGCGGAACCGTCAGCACCGTCGTGACCGGCGGCGTGACCGGCCTCGTGCTGCTCCTCGTCGTCAGCCAGTTCGTCGGACGGCGCGTGACGTTGCCCATCGAGCGGCTCGTGGCGTTCACCCAGTCGGCCGGCGACGACGCGAGTGCGGGTCGAGCCGCGGAGGGCGGAGACGAGGTGGGCCGGCTCGGTCGCGCCTTCAACGGCATGCTGAACCGCCTCGCGGACTCGCGGCGGGCGATTGTCCGGCACGAGAAGCTCGCGCTGGCGGGTCTCTTCGCGGCACGGGTCGCGCACGACATCCGCAACCCGCTCTCGTCGATCAAGATGCAGACCCAGCTCCTGCAGAACCGCCTGCGCGGCGCCGGGGACGAGAAGACGCTGGCCAGCCTGGCCGCCGTCGCGAGCGATATACGCCAGGTGGAGTCCGTCGTCCGCGACCTGCTCGAGGTCGCGCGGCCCGGTGAGGTCCGGCGTGTCGCGGGAGATCTGAATGCGCTGGTGTCGCGCTGCCTTGCGCAGGTGGCCGACCGGCTGGCGTACCGCAACATCCGGCAGGAGGTCATTCTGGACGGGGACCTGCCACTGGTCCCGATCGACGAGGACCGTCTGCACCAGGCGATCCTCAACGTCATCACCAACGCGGCCGACGCGGTCACCAGCGGCGGCGTGGTCGCCGTACGCACGGTGGCGCGGCCGGGTGTGGCCGTGCTCACGATCGTCGACGACGGCGAGGGCGTGCCCGCCGAGGTGCTCGCACACGTCTTCGACCCGTTCTTCACGACGAAGCCCGACGGCGTCGGGCTCGGACTCGTGAACGCGAAGTCCGTCGTCGAGCAGCACGGTGGCACCATCGCGCTCGAACCCGCGCTGCCAGGCGGTACGCGGGTTACGATCACCCTGCCGCTGGCAGACGGAGAGAAACACGATGGCTGACATTCTGGTGGTGGACGACGACCGGTCCATCGCGACGGCGTTCGAACACTTCCTTGCCTACGAGGGGCACCAGTTCCGCCTGGCCAGCTCCGCGACCGACGGCCTCGCGGCCATCGCGGCCCGGCGGCCGGACCTCGTCGTGATGGACGTCCGCATGCCCGGCATGGACGGGCTGACGGCGCTCCAGCAGATGCGCGACCGCGACCCCGAACTGCCGGTCGTCATCATGACGGCGCACGGCACGAGTCAGACGTCGATCGATGCCATCAGGCGCGGCGCCTTCGACTACCTCACGAAGCCGCTCGATCTGGACAGCCTGCGCGACGTGATCACGCGCGTGACCGCGGAGCCGAAGCTCGTCGACGCCGACGCCGACGACAGCGCCCCACTGGTGCCGGCGCCCGTGCTCACGGGCGCGTCGCCTGTCATGCAGGCGATCTACAAGCTGATCGGCCGGCTGGCGACCAACGACGTCGTGGCGCTCATCACAGGCGAGGCCGGCACGGGGCGGCACCTGGTCGCGACCACTATTCACGCCAACAGCGGCCGCCGCGAGCTGCCGATCGTCCACGTGCCGTGCGGCACGACATCGGAAGCCGAGCTGACGGTGATGCTGCAGGACCCGGCGATCGGCACGCTGCACCTGGCCGGCGTGGATGCGCTGTCGCTGACGTTGCAGGCCAGGGTCGCGGCCGCGATCCGGGATTCTCAGTCCTCAGGCACTGCGAGCCGCCCACGGCTGCTGGCTTCCACGGCCGAGGATGTGGCCGCCGCCACGAGGGATGGCCGTCTGATCCGCGAGCTGGTCGAGGCGATCTCGGTGATCACCCTCGATCTGCCGCCGCTGCGCGAGCGACGGGACGACATTCCCGAGCTGGTGCAACACTTCGTCACGCGCGCCAACGCGGAGCTCGGCCGGGCGTTCAAGGGCGTCGAGGACGCGGCGGCGAAGCGGCTCCAGCAGCATGCGTGGCCCGGCAACGTCGGCGAGCTGGAGCGGGTGATCCGCCGCGCCTGCATCGTGGCGCGCGGGCAGGCCATCACGCTGGCCGATCTGGGCGACAGCCTGGACCGCCCGGCCTTCGTCGCCGCGCCCGACGCCGAACCCGCGCTCGCACGGGCGGTGCGGCAGGCACTGCACGACCGCCTCGTGAAGAGCTCAGCGGCGTCTGCCTATCACGCGATCACGACGCTGGTGGAGACGACGCTGGTCGACGAGGCGCTGGCCATCACCAACGGCAACCAGCTCAAGGCGTCGTCGCTGCTCGGTCTCAACCGCACGACGCTCCGCAAGAAGATTCCAGACGCCAGCTAGGTCCGCACGCGCGTGCGGTAGACGACCCAGCCGAGCCCGGTGATCGCGATCAGGAAAATCGCGGCGGGCAGCACGGTGCCGGACTCACGGGCCACCGCGCCGGCGTAGGCGTAGGCCAGGGCCACCGGCGCGGTGCCGGCCAGCGATGTCCACAGGAACGTCCGTCTCGGCATGGCCGAGAGGCCGGCCACCAGGCTCATCGTTTCCATGACCACGGGCAGCGCCCGGGTCAGCATGACGGCGAGTGCGCCGTGGGCGCGGAAGAGGCCGTCCAGCTCGGCGACGTCGGCGTCATCCATGAGGCGCGAGGTCACGCGGCGGCCGTAGCGGCGCGCCAGCTCGAACCCCAGCCACTCGCCGCCAATCGAACCCACGAGCGCCACCACCGTGCCGCCCGCGGTGCCGAAGGCCGCGCCGCTCAGCACCATCACGAGACTCGAGGGCACGGGCAACGCGACGTCGGCGACGAGCAACCCGATCACGGCCACGGCGGCGCCCGGGCCTGCGTGCGCGAGCTCGGCGCGCAGCCAGCCCTCGATCGACAGGCCGAGCAGGTTCTCGATCAGAAACTTCCCGCCGGCCATGAACGCGACGACGCCGAGAATCAGATAGACCGTGCGCCTCACGCCGCGGCTCCATGCGTCTGCCCGGTGTGCCGCCCGCGCCAGGTGATGCGGCCACCGGCCGCGAGGACGCCGATGGCGAGAAGCGCCAGGGCTTCGGGAATCGGCCGGGCCGGCACGAACCCCAGCGGCCGGGGCACGTCGAAGGGGTCGGCCGCCGCTGTGAGCACTCGACCGCCGGTGATCCGCGCGAGCTCACGGAGCAGCACATCATCGGTGCCCGCGGCGGTGCGCTCGCGGTCGGCGCGGCGCACGAGGCCGCGCGTCAGGCGCAGCGTCTCGCCGGCGGAGACGTCGACGCGGTAGAGCCCGGGTGAGCCTGTCGGGACCGCGGCGGTGAAGATCTGGGGGCTGACCGGCCGGAGCGGCAGGTCCACGATGCGATGGTCCGGCGTCCGCAGCCGCGCGATCGGTGCCTGACTGGCCGCGCCGGCTGCTGCGCCGTGCTCGAACCAGGCCCGGAGCGTGGCCCCGGTGGGGGCGTCTTCGATCGCGACATCGATGCCTGTGCCCGTGTCGCGGCGGCTCGCCCAGCGGAGGGTCTGCGCGAGGAGTGCCGGATAGCCGGACCAGCGGCGCAGGCCGTCCGTCCAGGTGCCGCCGAGGTCGGTGGTCACGAGCACGACGCGGCCGAGGCCGGCCCGGCCCGCGACGAACACCGGGTCGCTCAGCGTGGAGTCGAGCATCGGCTCCGCGCCCGCCCGTGGCGCCGCGACCACGTAGCCTCCCACCTCGGGCAGTCGGTTGAGCGGCAGCCCGGCGAGCGCGGGATGGGCGCCGGCCGCCCTGAGCGCGACTGGCGTGGTGACGGTGGCACCGCCCCGGGAGGCCACGACGTCCGCCGCAGCGAGTCGCGGAAGCTCCGCGAGCGCGGTCGGGAAGTGCACACGTCCGCCCGTGCGCGCGGCGAGGGCGGTCAAGCCGGCTCGGTCCGCGTCGGCGCCGATCGCGATGACCGACAGCGTGAAGCCGGCGCGTGCGGCACGGGTGCCCGCCAGCACCAGGTCCTCCGCGGTCGTGCGACCGTCAGAGACGACGAGCAGATGCCGGCGCGTGGCACCGGCGGCGCCGAACCATGTGGCGGCCAGCTCGACGGCCGGCGCCATCCGGGTGGCACCACCGGGCGTCAAGGCGGCGAGCGCCGCCTCGAGCGCTGCCTCTCCTGCCCCGCTGCGGGCCGAGGGGCCCGGCTCGGCGACGGCGCGGGCACGGACGTCGAAGGCAATCACGCCGAAGGTCTCGTCCCGGGCGAGCGCGCGGCTGACGCGCCGGACTGCGTCACGCGCGGCTTCGAGCTTCTGCAGGCCGCCGACGGTGTCGGCCATGCTGCCGGAGGTGTCGATGGCGACGATGGTGGCCGTGGCCGGTGTGCGCGACGACGGCGCCACGCGCAGGTCCGCCGGCAGCAGCGCATCCACGGCCGGCTGCGCATAGCCGCCGGGGGGCAGGCTGGCCTGGCTGCCGAGCATGACGAGCCCGCCACCGCCGGCGGTCCACTCGGCCAGCGCGGTCGCCGCGGCGCCGGAGAGCGCATCACCCGGAATGCCGTCGAGCACGACGAGCTGATACGGCGCGAGCGCGGCGTCACTGGCCGGCGCCAGGCCGGGTGGCACGCGGTCGACGCGGTAGCCCGGCAGCGAGAGCGCGACGCGCCCCCCGGGGTGCTCCGCGGGTGTGATGTGCAGCAGGCGGGGCGGGCCGAGCACGGTGATGGCGGCGCCGGGCGCGCCGGGATCCGGATCGTCTCCGGTGCGGGCGCGGAGCACGGCGAGGCCGGGCGCGGTGCGGCGGGCCGTCAGCCGCGCGGTCCCGAGACCATCCGGCCCGAGCCGCACCTCCGCGGTGACGGTGTCATCGCCGCCGTCGAGGGCGATCGTGGCCGTACGGCCCGCGGGTCCGCCCAGGGCGACGTCCACGGCGAACGGCTCTCCCGCGCGGACGTCTTCCGGCGCCTGCACGGAGCGGACGAACGGCAGCGACGAGCGGGCGGTGAGCGGCAGCACGTCGATGGCGACGCCCGCGGTGGCGGCGGCGGTGGCGGCGTCGACCGCGCGGCCGCTGGTCTCCCAGCCATCGCTTGCGAGCACGATCCTGCCGGTGCCGTCACTGCCAGCGTCACTGCGCGGCAGCAACTGCAGCGCAGCCACGATCGCGTCAGCGATGGCCGTGTCGTCGCTCTCGGTTTCGACGCCGCTCTCCGTGTCGAGCGGCATGGCGGCCAGTGCGCGTTGCACGACCGGGCGGCCGCCGAAGGTGACGAGCCCGGAGGCGTCGCCGTCCGGTGCCTGTCGGCTGGCACGGATCGCGGCGGCCATGGCCGCCAGTTGATCGCGCGGGGCGATGCTGTCGGAGCGATCGATCGCGATGACGACACTGACCGCCTGCCGTCCAGCCGGCACGGCGAGGCCGGCCGTCGCGGCGGCGAGCGCCACCGCGCAGACCGCACGGGCCGGCGTGGCGCCCGCGATGCGTGGCCACGCGCGCCACTCGACGAGCGCCAGCGCGAGCGCCGCTCCGAGCAGGAATGGCGCCAGAGGCCGGACCGGCGGGGACGCCGGTGATCCGGAGGTCGAGGCCGCGAGCGTCTCCGTCGGCTCATCGAGCGCCGACTCGGCGGCGGGCGTCGTCACCGCCAGTGATGCGCGCCCGCGCGGTGTGCCGACGGTGTAGAGACCCGGGCTCGATGTGTCGGTCGACGTGAGCCAGCCGTGCTCCAGCCGGACGGCGCGGGCACGGCCGTCCGGACCGGTCAGCGTGGCTGTGGCTGCCTCGCCGGCGGCGTTGCCGACCCGCCAGCGCAGTGGCTCGCCGGCGTCCAGCGTCGTCGGGTTGTCGCGCCCGCCGAGCCAGTCGACGGCGTTCGCGATGAGCACGGCGAAGAACGCGCTTCGCGTGAACGCCGCGTCGGTGTCGTCCGCATGCAGGGTCACGGTGCGCCCACGCGAGTCCTCGTCGATCGAGACCGCCGGCGTCCGGCCAGAGCGCACGAGCACGGCGCCGGACGGTATTCCAGAGGGCGTTCCGGTTGGGGCGACGCTGCGTGACGCGACGGCGGCGGTGGCCTCGAGCCCGGCAAGGCCCGCCGTGACCGGGTGTGCCGGGCCGTCGATGGAGACTGCCGCACGCGCGGACTCCCCGGCGCCGATCTCCGCGAGCCGGAGCATGCCGGGTGCGGTGGACCCGGTGGCGCAGCGCCGGCAGACGAAGACGTCCGCATCCGGACCCGCCGTGACGGCGAACGCCGGATTGGCCGCGATGGCCTGCGCGATGGCCGCGCCCGCGCCTTCCTCGAGACGGATGCGCACGCGGACGGTCGGCGTGACGACCGCTGTCCGGATGTTGTCGGTGGCCAGCGCATCGGATGCGGCAGGCGTCAGCCGCGCTTCGATTGCGCCCGCGCCGATGTCGAGCAGACGCGTCCATGTGACGGCCTCACGCACACCGAGGGCGAGGTCGTCCGTCGCGACCGTCTGCCCGGCCGCGAGGATGGTGAGGGTGGCGCGGCCTGGCGCACTGGCCGTGTGCTCGATGTGCGCGGTGACGGTGACGGTGCCGGGGCTGTTTGCGGCGGCGTCGGCCACCAGCGCCGTCAGCGCCACGTTGTCGGCGGGGGACGTGGCGACGATGCTGCGCGCCACGCCGGTCACCGCGTGGTCGGAGAGCACCCAGACGGGTGAACCCGGTTCGAGCGCGGTGCTGAGCGCCAGTGCCTGACCGAGCGACGAGGCGGTGACTCCCGGCGCGATGGCCGCGAGCGCTGTCCGGAGGCTGTCGCTCCCTGCCGCGAAGCGGCCGTGATCGACGGTGGGCTGCCCGGCGGCGACCAGGCGCACCGGGCCACCCGCCATGTCACCGAGCGCGCGCAGCGCATCCTCGCGTCCGCGATCGAGCCGTGTCCCCGGACCCAGCCGCGCGCCCATGCTGGCCGACGTATCCACGATCAGCACGACGGCTGCGGGGCGGCCCCGCCAGACCGGCGCGGCGAGGGCGACAAGGATCAGCGCGATCAGCGCGGCGAGCAGCAGGCTCCGGCGATCGAGGACGAACGGGTTCGTGCGTGGTGCGCGCTGGACCGGCGGCGGCGAGGCCGGCCAGAGATGCAGCGCGGAGACGAGCCGGCGTGAGGCGTCTTCGCTCCGGCGGTGGAGCAGAAAGGGCAGCAGGGCGAGCGGCAGCAGCCACAGCACTGACGGGTGGAGCAGGTGCACGGCGGCGAACGTCATCCGTGCACGGTCAGCAGGCCGGCCGCGGTGGACGCCGCGAGCCAGTCCGGAAACGGTGTGTCCGTCGTGAGGCGGAGATGCGGCCAGCCGTGGCGGCGGCACGCGTCCTCCATCGCCGCGGCGTGTGCGCGGACCGCGCGCTGGTAGCCGCGCGCGCCGTCCGGGTCCGTCAATCGTGCGCGGGCCGGATCCTCGGCGTCGGCGATCTCGGTGGGTCCGGCGATGGCGGGGTCGAGATCCTCGGTGGCCAGGACCTGCATGACGACCGGCGCGAGGCCGCGATGGGCCAGGTGCTTCAGGCCGTCAATCGGCAGTTCGGGCGCCAGGAAGTCCGAGAGCACGACGGCCTGGCCGGGTCCCCGCATGGCGGCGGCGTAGGCCGTCAGCGCCGCGTTCGCATCCGTCCGCCCGATCGTCCTGGCGGCGTCGGCCGCCGCGAGCACGCGCAGCAGGTGCGCCTTGCCGTGGTCCGGTGCGAGGTGGGTCCGGATACGGTCGTCGAACGTGGCGAGCCCGGCGGCGTCGCGGCGTGCGCCGGCGACGTACGCCAGTGCGGCGGCGGCACGGGCCGCGGTCAGGAGCTTCGTTGGCGTGCCGATGCCCATAGAGCGGCTGACATCCAGCAGGAGATGCAGGCGGAGGTGTCCTTCCGCGCGGAACACGCGGACGACGAGCTGCGCCTGGCGCGCGGCGACCGTCCAGTCGATCGTGCGCGGGTCATCACCCGGGTGATAGGGGCGGTAGTCCTCGAACTCGAGTCCGGCGCCACGGGCGCGCGACTGGCGGGCACCTGCCGACGCGACGGTGTGCGCCGAGGCCAGCGCCAGCCGGTCGAGCCGACGCGTGTCGTCGGCGGAAAGGATCATTACGCCGCCGTGGCGTCGAGCACCTGGCGGACGAGATCCGCGGTCTCGATGCGGTCCATCTCACCCTGGAAGTTGAGGATGAGCCGGTGCGCGAGCGCCGGCACGGCGACGCGCCGCACGTCCTCCGGCGCGACGTGGTGGCGACCGGCCATCAGGGCGAGGGCTTTCGCGCCGAGGATGATCGACTGACCGCCACGCGGGCTCGCGCCGTAGCGGACGTACTGCGTGACGGAGGCGGGCGCCCCGGTCGCCGACGGATGCGTCGCCGTGACGACGCGCAGCACGAGGCGCGTGACGTCGTCGGCGATCTTGACCTGCCGGATGAGGCCGGCCATCGACCGGAGGACGTCCGCGCCGAAGCGGGCCGTGGCCGCGGGCTGGTCGGTTCCCGTCGTGCGCGCCATGATCTCGCCCAGCTCGTCGATGGTCGGTGTGCGCACGGCGAGCTTGAAGAAGAACCGGTCGAGCTGCGCCTCCGGGAGCGGGTAGGTGCCTTCCATGTCGATCGGGTTCTGCGTGGCGAAGACGGAGAACGGCGTGTCGAGCCGGTGCGTCGTGCCGAGCACGGTGACGTGCCCTTCCTGCATCGCTTCGAGGAAGGCCGCCTGCGTGCGCGGCGTGGCGCGGTTGATCTCGTCGGCGAGCACGATGTGCGCGAAGAGCGGGCCGGGCTGGAACGTGAACTCGCGATGGCCGGCGGATTCGGTGAGGATCGCGGCTCCGGTCACGTCGGCCGGCATCAGGTCCGGCGTGCACTGGATACGCGCGTAGCGCAGGGTCACGGCGTCGGCGAGCGTGCGGATCAGCAGCGTCTTGCCGAGGCCGGGCGCGCCTTCGAGCAGCGCATGGCCCTGACAGAGGAAGCAGGCGATCACGAACTCAATCAGTTCGGGCTGACCGACATAGACGCGGGCGAGCTCCGTGCGCAGGTGCGCGTGGCACTCGCGGAACGTGGCGAGCTGCGTATCGAGGTCCTGGGAGGTCTGAGTCATCGCGGCTCCGCGCGGGAAAGCAGGTAACGCCGCACGTAGGCGCGACGATGCATTGGAACACGCTCGAGGCCCGGTGCGCGCGCGACGGTGGTCGCAGACGCCGAGGCGACGGGTGGCGGGCCGCTGTCAGCGAGGCCCCCTGGCGTCGCCGCGCCGGTGCCGCCTGTCCGGCCGCCACCGGGAGCCGCCACGCCGCTCCGACCCTGACGCTGTGCGGTCGTGAGCGCGCCGGGTTCGCCCGGGTCGGGTTGTGGTGTGGCAGCCCGCGCCGGGGCAGGCGGGGTCCTGTCGCCGTCGCCGTTCGGCTGCGGCGCCGCCTCGGGGACCGGTGAGGGCGGTGTCTGTTGCTGCGGCGGCGTCTGCGGCGCGGGCGCCGCGGGTGACGCGGCGGATCGGTCCGTCGCCGTGTCGGGTGTGCCCGGCAGCGTCAGGCGTCCGGCTGCGCCGGCCGTCGCCGCCGTGCGACGCGAGGGCGCGTTGGCGCCAGGCCGGACGGCGACGCCGAGCGACGCCACGACGCCGATCGCCAGACACGCGACGCCTGCGCGCGAGAGGCGCCAGGGATAGACGGCGCCGGGCTCCACGGCGCGCAGGCCATCCAGCGCGCGCGCTCTGGTGCGCGCGGCGAACGCGTCGGCGGCATCGCGAAACTGCCAGGCGGTGACGACAGAGGCCTGAAGGCCGAGTCGCCGGTCTGCATCGCGTGCGACGTCCGTCATCGCCGGCCGCAGGCGCCAGGCGAATCCGGCCGCGGCAGCGACGATGAGCACGGCCGCCGGGATGGTCAGTGCGGCACGGGTGAGCGTGCCGTCCAGCGCGAAGACACGCAGCAGTTCAGCGAGGCCGATGGCGAGCCCAGCCGCGGGCACCACCAGCGCTACGACGCGAGTGAGACCTGCGCGTGTCCGCAGCCGTTCGACCAGACGCAGAAGGTCAGCGCTTCCGGGATGACCGGTCACGCCGTCTCCTCCGTGTCGAGCGCGACAGGCCGGTCGGCGACGCGCATCAGGGCGAGCAGCGCAACCGCGGCGAGCGCCACGGCGGCCAGCGCCAATCCCGCGGGTCCGTGAAGGACACCGCGCAGGACCCCGGCCACCACCGCGACGACCACGACGCCGAGCACCCAGGCCACGGCGGGTGCGGCGATCCAGCGGTCGATCCACAGCGCGGCGACGGCCGCGACAGCGGCCAGCCCGACGAACGCGGTCTCGTCCAGCGCCATCCGCGCGAGCGAACCGCCTGACATGCGCTGCGCTAGGAGGGCGATGGGCGTGGCGAAGAGCACCGTGAGGGCCGCGGCCACCAACGCCGCGACGGCACGACCGAGCAGCAGCCGTGACGGCGCGGCTCCCGTCAGCGCGGAGAGCCGCACCGTGTCCGCGCCGGTCTGTGCCGGCAACGCGCGCCGGGCCATCCACGGCACCGCCCACAGGAGGACGCCGGCTTCCACGAACCGGACCTGCTCGTAGAAGCTCCACGCCGGCCAGGCGGCGGCTCCCGTGCCGTCGCCCCACGTCAGCACGAAGAGTGCGAGCGCGCCCGCCGGCACGACCGGTGCCCAGAGCAGCGCCCGCGGCGAGAAGGCCGTGTCGAGCGCGAGGGTCAGGAGCCCGCGCATCAGCGTCCGGCCTCGAGCACCGCATCCGCGAGCGCATCGCGCCGCGACACGCCGGTGAGAATGACCGTGCGGCCTTCGTGCCGCGCTTCGGAGAGCAGGGCGCGCCGGCGCGCATGGTCCGCGGCGCTGCCGCTCGCAAAGGGGGCGTGCACCAGCAGGATCGGCGCGCCGGAGGCGAGCGCGGCCGCGAGGTCGAGCGTCTGCCGCGTGGCGGCGTCGAGTCCGTCCACGGCGGCGTCCGCGGCAAGCGCGGCGGTACGGAGCGCAACCGTCGGCGAGCCACCGAAGCCCGCGCGGCCCGCGGCCGCCAGCGCGAGGTACTCGTCGACTCGAACCGGGAGCGCCGGGAGGTCGTGCGTGAAGAAGGTCAGGCGTCTGCGCGCCAGCGGGTTGGCCGTGACGTCGCGACCGTCCAGCACGATGCGGCCCGCCAGCGGAGCGCGTCGCCCGCTGATGACACCGAGCGCCGCCAGGGCGCCTGACTCCGGTGTATCGAGCAGGGCGGACGCGCCGCGGGCGACGGTGGCCGTCAGGTATGCGCCGGCGTCACCCGCGCGACCCCACTGGAGCTCGCGAAGGTCGATCACGGCAGCACCGTATCGAGATGCAGGAGCAGCGTCGAGGCGCCATCACTACGCACGCCGCCGGTCGAGGCGAGCGGCGGGCCGGGAATGTCCCATGCGCAGCGCATCACGTCGCCGGGGGCGATGGTGCCGGTGAGCGTGACGGTGGTGGCCGGATCGATCGCGGTGAGGCCGCGGGCGTCAACGCCGGACGGCATCGCGCAGTCCGTCAGCGCGACGGGGCCAATGTTCTCCACGGACACGCGATCGGCGGCGCGCGTCACGCGAACGGGTGACGGGGGACCCGGATACTCGGCGTCGAGCCGGTAGGTCGCGCCGAGCCGGGCGTCGAGGCCCAGGAACGGGTGCCCGTCGCCGTCGATGTCCTGCGGGGAACGGCCGGGGCCGGGGGACTCCAGCCAGCCGCCGGGGGACTCCAGCGTGGCGCGCAGGCGTCCGTCTCGCGCGATGTCGAGCGCCATGCGTGCCTCGGCGAGCGTGGCCGCCGTGCCTGGGAACGCATGCACGACGGTGACATGGCGGAGGGTCGATGCCGCGCCGGTTCGTCCCGCAGCCAGCGCGCCCACCACGGCGACACTTATCGTCGCGAGCTGGAGCGGTGCGCGCCAGCGCGGCCGGTGGCGCACCGCGACAGGGATCGCCAGCGGGAGCAGCAGCGCGAGCAGCAGCCACGGGGCGACCCTGCGCGCAGGACTCTGCGCGGCAAGAGCCCGCGGGTCCACGGGCGACCCGAAGTACGACTCGCCCTGGCGGCGGCCGGCCCAGCGGGCGATGGCCTCCTGCTGCGCGATGTCGAGCGCGGACGACGCCTGCGCGTGGATGGCATCGGCCGCATCCCAGGCACGCCAGTCGCGCGGCGCCTGGCCGGCCACGACCGGGACCGTGCACCCGGTTCCGCCGTCGATGCAGGCGACAAGCGTCGT
>JBIKWH010000249.1:0-4010 GCA_044356435.1 Vicinamibacterales bacterium | reverse complement strand
GTGCACGCTGTGCATCGAGGCGTGTCCGACGCAGGCGATCGTGGAACCCAGAATGGTCGATTCGACGCGCTGCGTCTCGTATCTCACCATTGAGGAGCGCGGCGACATCCCGGAGGAGCTGCGGCCGGGTCTCGGCAACCGTGTCTACGGCTGCGACGTGTGCCAGGACGTCTGCCCGTTCAATCACGCGGCGGCGGTGAGCGGCGACCCCGCGTGGCAGGCGCGTCCGGGCCTCGTCGGCGCAACGGCGGCTGAGCTCTGGCGCACGTCGGACTCGGCCCTGCGCCGCCTGATGAAGGGCAGCGCGATGAAGCATGCGAAGCTGCCAATGGTGCGGCGCAACCTGGCGCTGGCGCTTCAGACCTCCGGCAGCCAGGACGACCGCGCGGCACTGGCTGAGCCGGCTGCAGATCGGCCATCTGCGGACGACGCGCTGGTGCGGCGACACATTAGAATCAAGGTATGAACTCGGAAAACCCCGGCACCGACGCGCCTGTCGCGTCCGCCGCGCCGCTGATGCTGGTCTCGATGCCCCAGATGAACGACCCGAACTTCGCGAAGACGGTCGTGCTCCTGTGTGACTACACGTCGGACGGCGCGTTCGGTCTGGTGGTGAACCGGCAGATGACGGACCCGGCGTGGACGCTCGTGAAGCCGGAGACCCCGGTGCACGTGGACCCGACGGTGCATCTGTGGATCGGTGGCCCGGTGGACCAGCAGCGCACGTGGGTGCTGATGTCGGAGCCGCAGGGGCCGGAGGAAGACCAGCGCGAGATCTGCCCGGGCGTGCTGCTCTCGGCCTCGCAGTCGCTGACGCTGCAGTTGCTGCAGGCGCCGCCGACGAACAAGGTGCGTGTCATCGCGGGCTACGCCGGCTGGGGCGCGGGCCAGCTCGAACGCGAGCTCACGGAGTCCGGCTGGCTGACGATGCCGGTCGACGCGCAGCTCATCTTCGGCGTGCCGTCCGACGAGATGTGGGAAACGGCGCTCAGCCGCATCGGCGCGGCGCCCTCCTCGTTCCAGCAAAGCTCGGGCGTCCACTAGACGCGCCGGGTCCTCACAGGGGTCGCCATGCGTTCGACCATCCCTCTCACGGTGCTCGCCATGTTCACGATGTCCTGTTCGGCTCCGTCGTCGGGGCCCTCGTCCACGTCTTCCGCTCCGGCCGTCTCAGCCGAGACCCGGCGCCTCGAGGGTATGACCGCCCGCTTTGCGCCGGTCGACCTGGTGGCAGATGTGAAGGCGCTGCCCGAGAGTGAGCGGAAGGCGCTCGGCAAGATTGTCGCGGCGGCCCGGCTCATGGACGCGCTCTTCATGCGTCAGGCCTGGGCGGGCAACGAGTCGCTGCTGCTCACGCTGCTGCAGGACCAGACGCCCGAAGGCCGCGCCCGCCTGCACTACTTCCTGATCAACAAGGGCCCGTGGTCGCGGCTCGATCACTTCGAGGCGTTCGTCCCCGGTGTGGGTGCGAGACCCGAGGCGGCCAACTTCTATCCGGCTGGCGCCACAAAGGCCGAAGTCGAAGCCTGGATCAAAGGGCTCCCGCCCGCGCAGCACGATGCGGCGACCAGCTACTTCACGACGATCCGTCGCGGACCCGACGGCAAGCTCCTCGCGGTGCCCTACAGCCAGGAGTATCAGGGTGAGCTGGCGCAGGCGGCGGCCCTGCTGCGCGAAGCCGCGGCGCTGACGGCGCAGCCGACGCTCAAGACGTTTCTCGAGAAGCGCGCGGCGGCATTCATCAGCAACGACTACTACGCGAGCGACGTGGCCTGGATGGAGCTGGACGCCTCCATTGAACCGACCATCGGCCCCTACGAAACGTACGAGGACGAGTGGTTCGGCTACAAGGCGGCGTTCGAAGCCTTCATCGGCGTGCGCGACGATGCCGAGACGAACAAGCTCGCGCACCTCGGTGCGGAGCTGCAGGAGCTCGAGGACCATCTGCCGATTGACGCGGCGTTCAGGAATCCGACGCTCGGCGCGCTGGCACCCATCCGTGTCCTGAACACCGTGTTCTCGGCTGGAGATGCCAACCGCGGCGTGCAGACGGCGGCCTTCAACCTGCCGAACGACGATCGCGTGGTCAAGGAGAAGGGCTCGAAGCGGGTGATGCTGAAGAACAACCAGCAGGCCAAGTTCCAGATGGTGCTGGTGCCGATCTCGAAAGTGGCGCTGCCGGCAGCGGATCAGGCGCAGGTCTCGTTCGACGCGTTCTTCACGCACATCCTGATGCACGAGCTGATGCACGGACTCGGCCCGCACAACATCACGGTCGGAGGGAAGCCTGGAGGGAAGGCGTCGACGGTCCGGCTGGAGTTCAAGGACACCTACGGCGCCACGGAAGAAGCCAAGGCAGACATCTCAGGCCTCTGGGCGCTGCAGTACCTCATCGACAAGGGCACCCTGCCGAAGGCGCTGGAGTCGCAGATCTACACGACGTTTCTGGCGTCGTGCTTCCGGTCCATCCGCTTCGGCGTCAACGAGGCGCATGGTCGGGGTGTCGCGATCCAGCTCAACTACTTCCTCGACCACGGCGGCGTGAAGGTCGCCGCGGACGGCACGTTCTCGGTGGATGCCTCCCGCATCAAGCAGAACGTGACGGACCTCACACGCGACATCATGACGATGCAGGCGAAGGGCGACTACGCGGCGGCGACGCAGCTCATCGGGACGCTCGGCGTGGTGCGGCCCGAGGTGCAGCGCGTGCTCGATCGCCTCAAAGACGTGCCGGTCGACATCGAGCCCCGCTTCGTCAGCGTCGCCGGCCTGTAGCCGCGCATGCGTCCCCGTCGTTCCTCTTCGTCCACCTGGCGCGCGCTCGTCGTCGCGGCTGCCGTCACGGGTATGCCCGCCGCCTCATCCGCGCAGGCGCCTGACCCGCACGCGGGCCATCAGATGCCGGCTCAGCCTGCCGATCCGCACGCCGGCCACGCGATGGGCGCGCATCAGATGCTCGGCCCCGGCGACCTGCCGCTGAGCCGCATGGCGTCCGGCACGAGCTGGATTCCCGAGAACTCACTCATGCGCGGCATTGCGCCGAAGGCCGGTGAGTGGACCGTGATGCTGATGGGCCAGGCGTTCGGTCAGGTGCTGCACGAGGGTGGTTACTTCGGCGGCACGCAGGGCGGCAGCATCAACTGGGGCATGGTGATGGCCCAGCGACGGATTGGCCGCGGCTGGCTGATGCTGAACGGCATGGGCAGCGCCGAGCCGGTGACGATTCCCGGGTGCGGCTACCCGAACATGCTGGCCACGGGCGAGCTCTGCAACCTGAAGCCGATTCACGAGAAGCAGCATCCGCACGACGCCGTCATGGAGATCGCCGCGTCGTACACCTGGCCGGTGCGGTCCGGTCTCTACGCCCAGGTCTACGGCGGCCCTGCCGGTGAGCCGGCGCTCGGTCCGGCGGCGTTCCCGCACCGGGCGTCGTCGCTGGTGAATCCGATGTCGCCGATTGCCCACCATTGGCTCGATGCCACGCACATCACCTACGGCGTAGCCACGGCCGGCGTGTTCACGGGGCGCTGGAAGGCGGAGGCGTCCGTGTTCAACGGACGTGAGCCGGACGAGAACCGCGTCGACCTCGATCTGGCGCGTCTGGATTCGTACTCGGGGCGCGTCTGGTGGACGCCGTCGCCCGCCTGGGCGGTGCAGGTCTCGGCCGGCCATCTGCACGAGGCGGAGCCACCGCACGAGGATCTGCTGACCATCGACCGTGACCTGGTCACCGCGTCGGTCAGCTACAACCGGCGGCTCGCGCGGCAGGACGGCATATGGGCGTCGACCGTCGCGTGGGGCCACGCGCGGGAGGACGGCAGCGAGTCCACGCAGTTCCTGCTGGCGGAAACGTCCTTTGCCCGTGACGCGCACGACACCTGGTTCGGCCGCGCGGAGCTGGGCACGAAAACGCCGCACGACCTGAGCATCCACGGTCTGACCGAGGCGCAGGGCGTGGGGAAACTGCAGGGTGGCTACGTGCGCCATCTCAACGCCTGGAAGGGGTGGCA
>JBIKWH010000248.1:0-4024 GCA_044356435.1 Vicinamibacterales bacterium | reverse complement strand
AGGGCCCCCAGGCCGGGAACGTTACCCGCGTCTAGAACCGCTCGTCCAAGCCCGGCGTCGCACGGCGGCGCCGGGTTGCTTCCCGCCAGTTCCACTTCCCTCCTCACGCGTTCCACCCACACGCCTATTACGATTTGTCGTTCGCGCCGCGACCGGCCGGCAACCCCGCCAGCCCTCGCGCCGTGAACGTCAGCTTGCCGTCGGCAATCGCGACGCGGAATGCCACGTCCGGCGTCCCGTCCTGCCGCAGCTCGGCGATCTGATTCTTCACCAACTCGGCAAACCGGTGAAAGGGCGGCTGCGACGCCCCCAGCTCGCGACGACCATCCACGACTGCGTGGTAGAGGTCGCGCAGCTTGTCCTGCTCGGCGGCCAGGTCGCTGAAGCTCGCCACATGAAGAATGCGATCCGCCGGACGACGGGTGTCCTCGGGCGCGCCGGGCCGCAGGTGCGAGAACGGGCCCGGCCGACCCTCCTCGCGCGCGCGCAGACCCCGGTCCCACAGATCGCAGAGCACGGAGAAGCGTGACTGCAGCGTGCCGAACCGGAAGCGGTCCACGGCGGCCGCGGGACGGTGCCGGTCGAGCCGCTTCACGGCACTCTCGATGACGCCGCGGAGCTCGATGGGCGGTCTGGCCGCACGCCCCGCGAAGAAGGCGTTGTAGTCGGCCTCGAGCTGCCGCAGGTCTCCCTCCAGGGTCAGGAGCGCGGAGGCCGGCTCAGGGGGCATGCCCCGATCTTACCGGGCAGCGGCGTCGGTGCTACGGCACTTCGATCGTGAGCGGCACGACCACCGTGCCCCAGTGCGCCACCAGCTCAGCCTTCCGGCCATCCACCACCGGGAAGTACCAGGCGAGCGTCTCCATGTGCGTCGCCTGCCGCGGCGTCACACTCATGCGCGGGAGGTCCTGGTCCGCCACCTCCGCGTGTTTGATGTGGAAGACCGGGTATGCGGTGTTGAGGAAGACGTCCCACTTCTCCGCGCCCGGCACGGACCACACCGTATAGGTGCCAGCGGGCACGGCCTGCCCATTGATCTTGACGTCCGTGGTGACGGTGATCTCCGTGGCATCGTTCGCCCCGGGTGTCCAGATCTGCCCGTACGGCACCAGCTTGCCGAATAACTCCCGTCCGCGCGCGACCGGCCGGCTGTACTCCACCGTAATCGTCGTCTTGTGGACCTCCTGGGTCACCAGGCCGAGCTGGCTCGGCTTTGGCCCATCCGTCTGGAACTGGGCCCCGGCCGGTGTGGCCAGGCCACACAACGCCACGAGCACGGCGGCGGTCATCATTCCTCTCATGCGCACCTCCCGATCGGGCAACCGTGTGGAGGGTACACGGGATTCACCGCGCGCTGCACGTCTCCGGAAACTCGTGTCCGAGGGACTCGCCGAGGACGTCCGGCTCACGGGCAAGGTGACCGGGAACGTCGCGATCTCCACCTGCCCGCTCTAGCGACCCACGCTGGCCAGGGTGCCGTGCCTCCCGGGCCAGCGTGCTCGCCCCGGCGCCGCGGTTCACGCGGCGGCGGCTTCTCACATCTCTAACCGCGTGGTCCGGACGGACGGCCCGTGGGTGCGCCCGCTGGGCGCTGGCCGGTTGGCGCACCTTCCGGGCGCTGCCGCCCGGTCGGCGCGCCCTCTGGCCGCTGGCCCACACCGGCGGGGCGTCCGCTCACACCGTCAGGCGGGGTCCCAGCCGGTCTGCCCGTACGCGGACTACCGGCCGGAGCGCCGGCGGGCTTCCCGGAACCCGGCGTCGGGCGCGTCTGGGCGAACGTGGCGGCCGACACTGCGAACGCGCAGGCGAAGGCGAGGGCAATACGGGTCATCTGCGTCATGGGTCTCTCCTGAAGGACACGGTAACCGTCATTGGTTATCGCACCTTCAGACGGACCGTGTGTGACAGGGCTGTGGCACCGCGAAGGAAGAACCGCGGCAGCGTGGGCGGGGATCGGCCTTGAAGGCGTCCAGCATGATCAGGAACTCGCCGGACGATAGCGGATACTAGAGAGACACAGCCCTGACACAGCCAACCGGACGCGGAGATCGATGCAGCGTTCCTGACGGCCCGTCGCATACTGCGCGCCCGCATCGAGGCGCTGTTTGCGCTGCCGCCCGACTTCATGGCTGCGGGCCCCGTACGGTTCAAGGCCGAACTCGATCGCATTGGCGCCACCGTGGGCCGGCCCACCTCACTCAGGGAGACTGACGATGACGACCATTCAGGTATACGACCCGGCCCTCTGCTGCAGCACTGGTGTGTGCGGCGTGGAGGTGGACCAGACGCTGGTGACATTTGCGGCGGACGTGAAGTGGGCCACGCAGCAGGGCGCGGCGATTGAGCGCTTCAACCTTGCGCAGCAGCCGCTCGCGTTTGCCGAGAACCAGACCGTGAAGCGCTATCTCGAGCGGTCGGGCCAGGAAGGTCTGCCGCTGGTGCTGGTGGACGGTGACGTCGCGCTGGCGGGCCGGTATCCGAAACGGACGGAGTTGGCACGCTGGGCCGGCATTGGCCTCCTGCAGATGGCGCCGGCAGCGGATGCCGGCAGTGGCTGCGCACCCGGCAGCGGCTGCTGCTGACCTCGGGACCCAGCCATGCGCTTTCTCGAGCAGCCCCCACGCTTCCTGTTCTTCACTGGCAAGGGCGGTGTCGGCAAGACATCAATTGCCTGCGCGACTGCCGTGGGTCTGGCCGGTGAGGGAAGACGGGTGCTGCTGGTGAGCACGGACCCGGCATCCAACGTCGGTCAGGTGTTCGGCGTGACCATCGGCAACATGGTCACCCCAGTTCCGGCCGTGCCGCGCCTGTCTGCGCTCGAGATCGATCCACAGGCAGCGGCACAGGTGTACAGGAACCGCATCGTCGACCCGGTAAGAGGTGTCTTGCCGGATGCCATCGTCAGGGGCATCGAGGAACAGTTGTCCGGTGCGTGCACGACCGAGATTGCGGCGTTCGATGAATTCACGGCCCTCCTGATCGGCTCACCCGTCACGGAGGCGTTTGACCACATCGTGTTCGATACGGCGCCCACGGGACATACGATCCGGTTGCTGCAATTGCCTGGCGCCTGGAGCGGCTTTCTCGAGTCGGGCCGAGGCGATGCATCCTGCCTTGGGCCACTGGCCGGAATCGAAAAGCAGCGCGTGCAATACAAGGCCGCTGTCGAAGCGCTCGCAGATCCTGCGCGGACGCGTCTCGTGCTGGTCGCCCGGGCACAGGCCAGCACGCTGCGTGAAGTGGCGCGGACCCACGGGGAACTGGCCGCCATCGGGCTGTCGCAGCAGTACCTCGTTGTGAATGGCGTCCTGCAGGCCAATGACATCGGTGGCGACCCCTTGGCCGAGGCCATCCGTCGGCGTGAGCAGGTGGCGCTTGCCTCCATGCCGGAAGTCCTGCGTGCCTTGCCGCGTGATGAGGTGGCGCTGAAGCCCTTCAATCTGGTGGGTCTTGAGGCATTGATGCTCCTGCTGGACCCAGCCTCACCTGTGCCGGACGCCGCGGATGCTGCGATGGCCGAGTCGCGCACCACGGCGACGCCGTCCGTGCAGACGCCGTCGCTCCGCACGCTGTCCAGTCAGACGCTGTCGACGCTGGTCGATGCCGTCGCGGCCGATGGCCATGGGCTGGTCATGGTGATGGGCAAGGGCGGTGTCGGGAAGACCACCGTCGCCGCGGCCGTCGCGGTGGAGCTGGCCAGACGCGGTCATGCCGTCCACCTGACGACGTCAGACCCGGCCGCGCATCTGGACGAGACACTGCACGGCACGCTGGAGCACCTGACGGTCAGCCGCAGCGATCCCCATGCCGAGACGGAACGCTACCGCCAGAAGGTATTGGCGACCAAGGGCGCCTCGCTGGATGCCGAAGGACGAGCCCTCCTGGAAGAGGATTTGCGCTCACCCTGCACCGAGGAAATCGCGGTCTTTCAGGCGTTCTCGGCAATCATCCGGCAGGCCGGAAAGGTGTTCGTGGTGATGGACACTGCGCCTACCGGACACACGTTGCTGCTGCTGGATGCCAC
>JBIKWH010000247.1:0-4041 GCA_044356435.1 Vicinamibacterales bacterium | reverse complement strand
CCAGCGCAAGCTGCGGACCGCGATCATGCGCGCCCGCACGATCGCGTTGATTCCGTACACGGCTGACTAGGCGAGGCGGCAATGGAAGTCATTCTGCGCACACACGTCGAAAAGCTGGGCAACCGCGGCGAGATCGTCAAGGTCGCCGACGGCTACGCCCGGAACTACCTGCTGCCCCGGAAGCTGGCGCTCGTCGCCACCGAGGGCAACAAGAAGCACGTCGAACGCGAGCGGCGGATCGTCGAAACGCGCGAAGCCGAAGAGCGGTCGGTGGCGGATGCCGTCGCCGCCCGTCTGGCCGGCGTCGAGCTGATCTTCCCGCGCCGCGTGGGCGATACCGGGCATCTCTACGGCTCCGTGACCTCGGGCGACATCGCGGATGCGCTCAAGGCCAAGGGCTTTGAGGTGGACCGCCGCAAGCTGATCCTGCCGGAGGCGCTCAAGACGATCGCCGAGCACGCCGTGAACCTGAAGCTCCACCGCGACGTGACGGTGACGCTCAAGGTGCAGGTCGTCAAGGAGAACTAGCAAGACCCGCTCATACCGGAGCGCACGCCGGGCGTCAGCCTGGCGTGCGTTCTGCTAGACTCCCTCTCTTTCCGCCGCGTCCTGCTCCCATGGCCGATACCACTGCCCCCTCCGAGCGGACCCTCCCGCACAGCCTCGACGCCGAACGGTCTGTCCTCGGCGCCATCCTCGTCGACAACAACGCCTTCAACCTGGCTGCCCAGGTCATCGACGCGGAGGACTTCTTTCGCGACGCGCATCGCCGCATCTTCGACGGCATGGTGCAGCTCAACGAGCGGCATGACGCGATTGACTTCGTCACGCTGAAGGAGGAACTGCAGCGCGGAGGGCATCTTGACGCGGTCGGTGGCGCCGCGTACGTCGCATCCCTGGCGGACGGTGTCCCGCGCGCGACCAACGTCGAGTACTACGCGCGCATCGTCAAGGAGAAGGCGACACTCCGGAACCTGATCTACGCGGCCAACGGCATCCTGACCAACGCCTACCAGGGCGAGCAGGAAGCGGACCTGATTCTGGATGAGGCCGAGACCGCGATCTTCGCGGTCGCCGACGACCGGCTGCGCAGCGGCTTCGTGCCGATGCACAAGCTCGTCGTCGAGAGCTACCCGAAGTTCGAGCTGCTGTTCGAGCAGAAGCGGCTCGTGACCGGTACGCCGACCGGCTTCGTCGACCTGGATGAGATGACACGCGGCTTCCAGCCCGGCGACCTGATCATCGTCGCGGCCCGTCCGTCGATGGGCAAGACGAGTCTCGTGCTGAACATCGCGCAGCACGTGGCTACGCAGCCCAACATGGCGGTGGGCTTCTTCAGCCTGGAAATGTCGAAGGAGTCGCTGTTCCTCCGCATGCTCACGGCCGAAGCGCAGATCGACAGCCATCGCCTGATGAGCGGTGCGATCGGACAGAAGGACTACCCGCGCATTTCGCACGCCCTCGAGACGCTGAGCGCGATGCAGCTCTTCATCGACGACACGCCGGGCGTCGGCGTGCTGGAAATGCGCGCGAAGTCGCGCCGGCTCCAGTCGGAGCACGGCCTCAACCTGCTGGTGATCGACTATATCCAGCTCATGACGGGGCGAGGGCGCTTCGAGAACCGGACCCTCGAGCTGGCGTCGATCTCGCGATCGCTCAAGGGCCTCGCGAAGGAACTGAACGTCCCGATCGTCGTGCTCTCGCAGTTGAGCCGCGCGCCTGAAGCGCGTGCCGACCACCGGCCGCAGCTCTCGGACCTCCGTGAATCGGGAGCCCTTGAGCAGGATGCGGACGTCGTGATCCTCATCTTCCGGGAGGACGCCTACAACCGCGACCCGGATCACGAGAACGCCGGCATCGCGGAACTGATTCTCGCCAAGCAGCGCAACGGCCCGACCGGTGTGGTGAAGCTCGCGTTCCTGAAGGAGCAGACCCGCTTCGCCAACCTCGCGGGTGGCGCCGGCCGGTCCGAGGGCTGACGCCCGCGCCGCTCCGACACGCCATGATTCGCAGCACCGTCGCCCGCGTGGACCTCGGCGCGGTCAGCGCCAACGTGACAGCCATCCGCGACTACCTGGCCCGCGAACCGCGGGACGGGGCGCCGGTGCCGTCACTCATCGCCGTGGTCAAGGCGAACGCCTACGGCCACGGCGCGGATCGCGTGGCGCTCACGATCGAAGCGGCGGGGGCTGATTCGCTGGCCTGCGCGGACATCGAAGAAGCGATCGCCCTCCGCCGGGCGGGCGTCCGCGTGCCAATCCTGGTGTTCGGCGCGCTGAGCATCAGCGAACTGGACGGTGTGTTCGAGTTCGGCCTCACGCCGACGATCACGACGCCCTGGGCCGCGCGTGCCGTGCAGGACGCCGCGGCGAAGCGCGGTGTCGTCGTCGACTACCACCTGAAGATCGATACCGGCATGCACCGCCTCGGTTTTCGCGACGAGAACCTTCGCTGGACGCTCCCGCCGGTGCTGGCCGCGCCGAACCTCCGGTTGCAGGCGATTTACACCCACTTCGCGTCTGCCGAGGACGCTGAGGCTCCGCTCTTCAATGCGCAGCGCGAGCGATTCGACCAGGCGGCCGAGGTCGTGCAGGAGCTGACGGGTCGGATGCCGATGCGCCACGCGGCCAACAGCGCGGCGACGCTCCGGGACTCGCGCGTGTGGTACGACGCCGTGCGGCCTGGCCTGCTGCTCTATGGCATCGTGCCGCCGCCTCTGGCGTCGACCATTCCGCTCGTGCCCGCGATGTCGCTGACCAGCCGCGTGGTCGCGGTGAAGGGGCTGCGCCCGGGCGACGGCGTGGGCTACGGCAGCCGCTTCACTGCGAGCGAACCCGCGACGGTGGCCGTGGTGCCGGCCGGCTACGCCGACGGCCTCGATACGCGCCTGTCCGGACGTGGGCACGTGCTGATTCGTGGCCGCAGGGCGCCGATCGTCGGTGCCGTCTCCATGGACATGCTCACTGTCGACGTGACGGGCATGGAGGTCAGCCCTGGCGACGAGGTGGTCCTGATCGGCCGGCAGGGCGCCGAAAGCTGGCAGCAGATCGACGCCCGCGAAATGGCCGCGGCCATCGGGACGATCCCGTGGGAGATCGTGTGCCGACTGGGGTCCCGTATCGAGCGGCAGTACGCCTGAGTGTGCGGATCTGCCGTGCGTGCGCGCCGCTCACGGTCGATGGCTGGTGCCCGACGCCGATTGCCGTGACGGTCGAATAGACCGCGCCGAGGCCCTCCGCCTGCTGTTCCGGGTCAGGAACTCCTGCCGTTGTTCGCGCGTCCCATCCTTTTGACTCCGTTTCGAAAGGATCTTCCGCGTGCGTTCCTGGACCTCCCGTGTATCTCTCGATTCCTCCCGCGGCGTCTGCGCCTTTTTCGCGCTGACCGCGCTGCTTGTCCTGGCGTCAGGCGCCCGGGCGCAGGATACGACCGGCGTCGGCGCGATCGCCGGCACTGTCACCTCACGGGACCAGCCCGCACCCTTCGTCACCGTCTGCGTCGTCGGCACGACCCGCTGCACGATCACGGCGGAAGACGGCACCTTCCGACTGGCGGACGTGCGGGCCGGGGCGTATCGCCTCGAGGTGACGCCCCCGGGTCTGATCGCCATCGTCACCGACCCGGTGGACGTCCATGCCGGCCTGACCCGGCAGGTGGACGTCACGCTGCCGCGCCTGGACGCCGTGCAGGAGACCGTCACCGTGACGGCCGCGGCACTCGAGACGCCGACCGAGGTGAAGACCTCGTCCTACCTGATCGACTCGGGAACGATCTTCCGCAGCGCGGGCGCGCTGCAGGATGTCACCCGCTATGTGCAGACGCTGCCGGGCGTCGCCTTCGGGTCGGACGACTTTCGCAACGACATCATCGTCCGCGGCGGCAGTCCCCTCGAGAACCTGTTTGTCGTGGACAACATCGAGGTGCCGAACGTGAACTCGTTCGCCAACTTCGCCTCGGCCGGCGGCACGGTCAGCATGCTTGATGCCGGCGTGTTGCGCGACGTCACCTTCCTGACCGGTGGGTATCCGGCCTCGTACACCA
>JBIKWH010000246.1:0-4050 GCA_044356435.1 Vicinamibacterales bacterium | reverse complement strand
ACATGTTCAACGGCGCGTACCCGGATCAGACGATCCCGGACTCGCCGTTCGTCAACGGCTTCCAGATCACGGGCCGCTCGGGCGTGCCGGACTGGAAGGACGTCTCGATCCGCGTGGGTGGCGCCTATCGCGTGACGGAAGACGGCAAGACGGCGCTGAAGGTCAACTTCGGCCGCTACGTCGGTGCCGCCGGCGCGGGCTTCCCGCAGTCGGTCAACCCGGCGAGCTCGATCGTCACCTCGGCGATCCGGCAGTGGACGGACGCCGACGGCGACTTCTTCCCGGATGGTGTGGCACGGAACCTCGCCGCCAACGGCGAGCTGGGTCCGATCTCGAACATTGCGTTCGGCACGGCTGTAGCCAACACGGTGTTCTCGAACGACATCATCACGAAGAACCGTCCCTATACCTACCAGACCTCGGCGGTCGTCGAGCGCGAGCTCAGGAACGGCCTCGGTGTGTGGGTGGGCTACTTCCGCGTGCAGAACTTCAACCAGTACGTGACCAAGAACGAGCTGGTCAGCGCGAGTGACTACACGGCCTTCTGCGTGACTGCCCCAAGCGACTCGCGTCTCGGTGCGGCGGCTGGTCAGCAGGTCTGCGGTAACTACGACGTGAACCCGAGCGCGTTCGGCCGCGTCCGGAGCCTTCGCGACATCAACACCACCTACGGCGAGTACACGGACGTGTTCGACGGTGTCGACATGGCCGTGCGCGCCCGGTTTGGCAAGGGCGGCATCCTCCAGGGTGGCGTGAGCGTGGGTCGCACGAAGAAGGACACCTGCTTCGCCAACAGCCGTCCCGACGTGTTGCCGGACGGCCAGGTGGCCGCGACGCCGCGCGCCACGGGTGGGTTCTGTGACGCCGTCAGCCCGTGGTGGAATGGCGGCGGCCAGATCAAGCTGAGCGGCAACTACCCGCTGCCCGGTGGCGTCAATGTCGCGGCGGTCTACCAGAACCTCGCCCCCACGCCGATTCTGGCGAACGCGGTGTTCACCAACGCGGCGATCGCGCCGTCGCTCGGCCGCAACCTGGCCGCGTGCGGCGCGGCCGCGGTGTGCAACGCCACGGCGACGATCGCACTCATCCCGAACTTCACCCAGTTCGAGGATCGCGTGAACCAGTTCGACATCCGCTTCGGTCGCAACTTCAACTGGAAGGGCGCGCGCATCCAGCCGGCGTTCGACCTCTACAACCTCTTCAACGCCAGCACGGTCCTGGCCCGCAATAACACGCTGGGTGCGGCGTTTGGCACGCCGACCCGCTTCCTGGATGGCCGGCTCGCCAAGCTGACGCTCCAGGTCGACTTCTAGTCGCTATCAAGCGGGAGGGGCACCACCGGGTGCCCCTCCCGTTTTCTATTTCCGGAGGGTCGGTTTCAGAAGGCGACCGGTCACCCGTGGTCGATATCGCAGGAGGATGTCCGTGAAACAGATACAGGTGGCGCTCGCGGTACTGCTCGTGGCCGGCGCTGGATGGCTGGGGTTCGAACGGCTCGGCGCCCAGTCTTCCGCTGCGGGGGCTCCCAAGCCGGATGCCACGTCGATCAGCGGCGTCGTGACCAGCACCAAGGGTCCCGAAGCCGGTGTGTGGGTGATCGCGGAAACGACCGATCTGCCCACGAAGTTCATCAAGATTGTGGTGACTGACGACCAGGGGCGCTACGTCCTGCCGGAACTGCCGAAGGCCCGCTACACGATGTGGGTCCGCGGATACGGTCTTGTGGACTCGCCGCGAGTGTCGGGTCACCAGCCGGGCAAGGTGGTGAATCTGCGCGCGGTCATCGCGCCGAGCGCCCGTGCCGCGGCAGAGTACTACCCGGCCGACTACTGGTACGCCCTCCTCCAGCCGCCCCCGCCGAGCGATTTTCCCGGCCGCGGCGAGGGTCCGAACGGCAACGGCATTCCCGAAGCGCTGAAGTCGCAGGGCGCGTGGCTCGGCAACATCAAGGAGACCGGCTCCTGCACCCAGTGCCACCAGATGGGCAACAAGGCCACGCGTGAGCTGCTGCCGCAGATGGGAACGTTCAAGTCCTCCGTCGAGGCGTGGGAGCACCGCGTGGGGATGGGCATCAGCGGCGCGTTCATGAACAACCGCCTGGCCCAGCTCGGCCGCAAGCGTGCGCCGTCTGTGTTCGCCGACTGGACCGACCGCATCGCCAAGGGCGAGTACCCGATGAAGGCGCCGCCCCGCCCCAAGGGCGTCGAGCGCAACATCGTCGTGACGCAGTGGGAGTGGGTCGCGTCGCACCTCTACGCGCACGACCAGATTTCGACCGACCGCCGCAATCCGTCAGTCAACGCAAACGGCCCCGTGTACGGCGTGACGGAACTCTCCGGCGACTTCATCACGCTGGTGGACCCGAACAAGCACACGGACCGGAAAATCGAGATCGCTCCGCACGCGCCCGACCTGCGCTACGCGTGGGTGCAGGACGTGCCGGTGCCGTCGCCGTACTGGGGTGACGAGCTGATCTGGAAGGCCAAGGCCTCGCCGCACAGCCTCTGGTTCGACGGCAAGGGCCGCATCTGGATCACCGCGCGCGGCGGCTGCCGGATGTTCGACCCGAAGACCGAGAAGGTGACGATCGTTCCCGAGTGCCAGGGCGGTCATCACATCCAGATTGCCGACGACGAAGTCCTGTGGTTCGACGCCGGCTCCGGCGCCAGCGCCTTCGACGTGAAGCTCTACGACGCGGGCAAGGCCAAGGAAGCGTGGAAGTCCTACCCGCTGGTGCTCGACACCAACGGCAACGGCAAGCTGGATCCCGGCTATGTCGACGCGAAGACGCCCACGGTCGACCCGGCGAAGGACAAGGCCATGAACTTCGGTGGGGCGTATGCGACGGTTCCGAATCCCGTCGATGGCTCCATCTGGACGGCGCACTCGGTGGTGCCGGGCGGTCTCAGCCGGCTGGACCCGAAGACGGGCCTCTACGAGTACTTCCAGGTGCCGTACATGAATTCCGCGGCGAAGGTCGAGGGCTACCTGCCCCACGGCATCGACGTGGACCGTTCGACCGGCGTCATCTGGGCGGCCCTTAACAGCGGCCACTTCGCGACCTTCGACCGCCGCAAGTGCAAGGGGTCGCTGACCGGCCCCGATGCGTTGACCGGAACGCACTGCCTCGAAGGCTGGACGCTGACCCAGTTCCCCGGCCCCAACTTCAAGGGCGCCGAGAAGCCGGGCACGGCCGACAACTACTATCTGAACTGGGTGGACTGGCACAACACGTCGGGCTTCGGCACGAACGTGCCGATGGCCAACGGCAGCGGGTCGGATTCTCTCATTGCCTACGTGAAGGATCAGTTCATCACGATGCGCGTGCCGTATCCGATGGGCTTCCACACGCGCAGCATGGACGGCCGTATCGACGACGCGGCAGCTGGCTGGAAGGGCCGCGCGATCTGGACCACGCACGCCGGCCAGGCTGGCTGGCACCAGGAAGGCGGCAAGGGCGAGCGGCCCAAGCTGATCAAGTTCCAGGTCCGCGGGAACCCGCTCGAGAAATAGCCCGCCGCTTCACCGGGAAGTCCGTGAGGGGGCGTCGCGCGAGCGGCGCCCCCTTGCTATTTTGTATGTGGGGGATGGGCGGGCCCATCGGCGCCACGAAGAAGGAGGAGTCATGACGGGTTGGGGACGGATGTGGGCGGTGCCGGTGGCCGCCTTGTGGCTGGTGGTAGGACTCGCCGCGCAGGAGAAGCATGGCAATCCGGAGGCGGCCAAGGTCCAGAACCCGGTCGCGTCGTCGCCTGCGTCAGTCGCGGCCGGCGAAGCGGTCTACATGAAGTACTGCCGGGGGTGCCACGCGAAGGACGCCGCGGGCGGGCCTCCACCCGAGGCGGGCGAGGAGCCGGCGTCGAACCTCATCGACGCCGAGTGGAAACACGGGTCGAGCGATGGTGAGATCTTCCACGTCATCAAGACCGGCGTGCCGCCGGCGATGATCATGGAAGCGTTCGGCACGCGGATCTCGGATACCGATATCTGGAACGTGGTCCACTTCCTCCGCTCGATCGCGAAGAAGTAGACAACCCGCTGACGCGGGCT
>JBIKWH010000245.1:0-4072 GCA_044356435.1 Vicinamibacterales bacterium | reverse complement strand
GCAGCCTCGGTGGCCACCGCCCGCAGGTCTGCCCGCACTCCCCGACCTTCCGGCTTCACCACGCTGCTGAGTTCCCGAAGCCGCGTGGCCATGGTGTCGTGCTGCCTCCGGATGCGTTCGAGCCGGGGCCGGGATTCCTCCCCGAGCGGGCCGTCCTCCATCAACTCCACCGACCCGCCGATCACGAGCAGGCCATTGTTCAGGTCGTGGATGAGGCTGGAGACCAGAGACCCCACCACCGTGGCGTAGTTGAGCTGGATGAGCGCGTCGAGCGGGGGCGTATCGGCGATCACTGCCCGCCCCGTCCGCCATGCTCCTCCATGGCGGTCTCGCGGATGTCGCCCTTCCAGAGCGCGTAGGCGAGGAACCCGCCGAAGATGACCGCGATGGCGCCGAGCGAGATCGTCTTCGGAATCTCGAAGTGCACCCAGCCGGTGATGTGCGCGTACTCGAGGATGAGCTTGATGCCGACCCACGCGATGATCACGAAGGCGCCGTCCACCAGCACGGGATAGCGCTCGATGAGCGCGAGGAGCCGCCCGGCCACGAGCCGCATCGTCACGATGCCGAGAATGCCGCCGGTGATGACCACCCAGAGCTTCGGAGACATCGCCACGGCCACGAGCACCGAGTCGATCGAAAAGGCGACGTCCACCAGTTCGACGCGCAGCACCGTGGACCAGAACGGCGAGAGGCCAAACAGCGGCTTCGGCACGGCGGGCGCGTGGCGGTCCTGCCCCTCCCCGCCACCTCTGAAGTGCGCGATCGCCAGATACAGCAGGTAGCCGCCGCCGGCGATCTTCACCCACGCGACACGCATCAGATAGGAGGCCAGCGCCGTGGCGATGGCGCGGAACAGGAACGCTCCGCCCATCCCGTAGCGCATGGCCTTCTTCTGCTCGGGCTTCGGGAGCCCGAGCACCATGACAGCAATCACGAGTGCGTTGTCGGCGCTCAGCAGGCCTTCCAGGCCCACGAGCATCGCGATGGTCAGGAAGTCCGCGCCCAAGGAAGCTTCAGATTACCCGAGGAACTCAACCTTGACATGATGCGTATCAAGGCCTAGAGTCGATCAGGCTCATGGCACAGACTGTCTTTCTGATCAGCGTGGCCGCCGAACGGCTGGGCATGCACCCGCAGACTCTGCGGAAGTACGAACGGCTCGGTTTGGTGCAGCCGTCGCGGACGCTCGGCAGTATGCGCGTCTACACCGACGACGAACTCGCCCGCATCCGGCTCATCCGCCGGCTTGTGGATGAGCATGGCGTGAACCTCGCAGGCGTGCAGCGCCTCCTCGATGTAGCCGAGATCGTGCAGCGCGTGCGTCCACTGCTCGAGGATGGCGGCATCGACACGGCGCAGGGCCGGCGGCAACTGGGCGCCGAGGTCCGACGCCTTCACCAGATCGTGGGTCTGTAGGGGGGCGCGATGGAATTCAAGGATTACTACGCGGCCCTCGGCGTGACCCGCAACGCCACCGAGAAGGACATCAAGCAGGCGTTCCGGCGCCTCGCGCGGAAGTACCACCCGGACGTGAACCCCGGGGACAAGGCCGCCGAATCGCGGTTCAAGGAAATCAACGAGGCCAACGAGGTCCTCGGGAATCCGGACTCGCGGAAGAAGTACGACGAGCTGGGCGCGAACTGGCGGCAGTACGACCAGGCGCGCGCGGCTGGCCAGGCGCCACCGCCGTGGGGAAACGCGGGCCACGCCGGTGGCCGCACCGTCTCCCAGGACGAGATGGCCGATCTGTTCGGCGATGGCACGTTCTCGGACTTCTTCAGCACGTTCTTCGGAGGAGCGGCAGGCGCCCCAGGGCAGGCGGGGCCTCGGGGCGCGCGGGGTGCCGCCGGCGCCCGGACGGGTCGACGGCCCAGGCGAGGCCGCGACATCGAGCACGAGCTGGAGCTGACGCTCGAAGAGGTGTTTCACGGCCTCACGAAGCGGCTCGCGCTGCAGTCCGCGACCGGGACCCGCACAGTGGACGTCCGCATCCCGGCCGGTGTCGGAGACGGCAGCCGCGTGCGCGTCGCGGGTGAAGGCGAGCAGGTGGCGGGGGCCGCGGGGGATCTCTACCTCCGCGTCCGGATCGCGCCGCACGCCACGTTCGAGCGACGCGATCGGGACCTTTACGTGAAGCTGAAGCTGCCCGTGACCACCGCGGTGCTGGGCGGCGAGGCCGCCGTGCCGACCCTCGCGGGGTCGACTGTGCGGCTCAAGATTCCGCCGCTCACGCAGCCGGGCCAGTTATTCCGGCTGAAGGGTTACGGGATGCCGCCGGCCGGCAAGACCGCCGAAGCCGGCGATGCATATGCGCGAGTGGAGGTGCAGTTGCCGTCGGCACTCTCCCCCGCTGCGCGGGAACACTGGGAACAACTGGCCTCGCTCGACCGCTGAGGCCGCACGACATCTTCGGAGGACCGCATGGCTGAATTTCCGCTCACCGAGAAGGCCCAGGCCGCACTGGTTACGGCCCAGAGCCTCGCCACCCAGGCGCATCACGCCGAGGTCACACCCGAGCACCTGCTCGTCGCGCTCATCGAGCAGCCCGGCGGACTCGTGCCGTCGATTCTCTCGAAACTGAACATCGCTGTCGGCGCGGCAGGCACCGAGGCGCGCACGGCGATGAACCGCACGGCCACGGCCGTCGGCGGCGACGTGCGCCCGTCGCCCCGGCTCAACCTGATCTTCGAGGGCGCGAAGGCCGAAGCCGGCCGCCTCAAGGACGAGTACCTCAGTGCGGAGCACCTGCTGCTCGCGCTGGCGACGGAGGCCGGGCGGTCCCCCGCCGCGGATGTCCTGAAGAAGCTCGGCGCCACGCGCGATGCCCTGCTGCCGGCGCTGACGCAGGTACGCGGGCACCAGGGCGCGAATTCGGCGAATCCCGAATCGAGCTACGAAGCGCTCGCCCGCTATGGCCGCGACCTCACGGAGCTCGCCCGCCAGGGCAAGCTCGATCCGGTGATCGGCCGCGACGAGGAAGTGCGGCGCGTGATCCAGGTGCTCTCCCGGCGCACGAAGAACAACCCGGTGCTCATCGGCGACCCAGGCGTCGGCAAGACGGCGATCGTCGAGGGACTCGCGCAGCGCATCGTGCGCGGCGACGTGCCGGAAGGCCTCAAGGACAAGCAGATCTTCGCGCTCGACATGGGTGCGCTGGTGGCCGGCGCGAAGTATCGCGGCGAGTTCGAGGAGCGCCTGAAGGCGGTGCTCAAGGAGATCACCGAGTCCGCCGGCCGCATCGTGCTCTTCATCGACGAGTTGCACACCGTGGTCGGGGCTGGCGCGGCCGAAGGCGCGATGGACGCCTCTCAGATGCTCAAGCCGATGCTGGCGCGCGGCGAGCTGCACACGATCGGCGCGACCACGCTCGACGAGTACCGCAAGCACATCGAGAAGGACGCGGCGCTCGAACGCCGCTTCCAACCGGTGCTCGTCGGGGAGCCCACGGTGGAGGACACGATCTCGATCCTCCGCGGCCTGCGTGAACGGTACGAGATTCACCACAAGGTGCAGTTCAAGGACGCTGCGCTCGTGGCCGCGGCCGTGCTCTCGAACCGCTACATCGCCGACCGGTTTCTGCCGGACAAGGCCATCGACCTCATCGACGAGGCTGCCTCGCGCCTGCGCATGGAGATCGACTCCATGCCAGCCGAGCTGGACGAGACGCGGCGCCGCGTGATGCAGCTCGAGATCGAGCGCGAAGCGCTGCGGAAGGAAACGGACCCGGCGTCGAAGGAACGCCTCTCGAAGCTGGAGCGCGAGCTGGCGGACCTCAAGGAAGAGGACGCCCGCCTGCAGGCCCAGTGGCAGAAGGAGAAGGCTGACATCCAGGGCAGCAGCTCGCTCAAGGAACAACTCGAGCAGGCCAAAGTCGCGCTAGACAAGGCGACGCGCGAAGGCGACTACGCGAAGGCCTCGGAGCTGCAGTACGGCCGCATCCCTGAGCTCGAGCGCCAGATCGCCACGCCCGCCGGCGAGGCGGCGCCCGGCGTGGCCCGCATGTTGAAGCTCCAGGTGGACGAGGACGACATCGCGGAGGTCGTCGCCAAGTGGACGCACATCCCGGTCA
>JBIKWH010000244.1:0-4091 GCA_044356435.1 Vicinamibacterales bacterium | reverse complement strand
ACGCCGCGATCCAGCAGTGCTGAACCGATGCGTCGCCCGTGTCGGTCAGTCACACCGAGAAGAGGCGCAACGTCGGCGCGTGGAAGCTCTCCTCGGAACAGCACGGCTTCGAGAATTTGTCCGGACTGTGCGGGGAGAGCGCCACGCGCGGTTTCTTCGTCAGCCCAGGTGAGAATGCGCGCGTGCAGGCGCTCGGGCTGAACGAGCTCTTCCATGAACCGCACCTGATCGATGCACGTCGTGAGGAAGAACTCGGTAAAGACTCCAAGAGCTTCCTCGCTCAAATTGCCTCGGCCATCCAAATCATTGCGGCGAGCGCCGTCGCAGTTCGTCAGATGCTGCTTGTACTGTCTGACGTTGCGGGCAAGGCCGCGGGCGACCGACCAGACGGCACCTGTGTCTAGTGTGTCAAGAAACACGGCGTGAGACATGAGTCGAGCAACGCGGCCGTTTCCGTCCGTGAAAGGGTGAATCCAGAGTAAGCGGTGATGCGCAGCGGCGGATGCGAGGAGAGCCTCCGACTTGCCGAGCTGTGTAAAGGTTGCCTCGAAGCGATCGAGGAAGCGCGGGACGGCTCCTGCGCTGATCGGAATGTGCTCGCCCACTTTCACGTCGTCCTGCCTGAACTCGCCTGGCACGACTCGAAGCGTTCTTCCTGTCGCGGGGTTTGATGCGACGAGCAGCTCATCCGGGAGCTGTTCGCTAAAGCGAAGGTGCAACTCGCGAAGTCCGGCGACGGTCGTGGCTTTGCCACGCAAATGGCCCTTGTCGATCCACTCCTGTACCTTGATATGTGCGTGCGCTTCGAACTGAAGGTCTCTCTTCTCGGGGTTGTGGCTGTATTTGCGGGCGATCGCGTTCTCGATGTCGATCAGATGCGTTG
The DNA here is from genome assembly GCA_044356435.1 of Vicinamibacterales bacterium. Taxonomy (GTDB): domain Bacteria; phylum Acidobacteriota; class Vicinamibacteria; order Vicinamibacterales; family UBA2999; genus CANKJK01. The sequence goes on along the minus strand of JBIKWH010000244.1, from coordinate 3,208 downwards.
CATGGCCTTCAATCAGGTTCGAGTAGTAGCAGTTCATCTTCCGCACGAGATCGGCGAGTGGAGCTGCAACGCCAGAGGGAAGACTGTGGCGGAACCGGGCTGACGCGCTGACCAGTTCCAGCGCCAGATCGTTTAAGGCTTTGCGATGTTTGGAACCCTCGGAAAGAAGAAGGGGCTCCATGAGGGAAAGCGCCTCGCCACGATCCTTGGCCGGTGTAATGTCCGCTTTAATGTCCGGACGCTTTTCGTCCATAAATACATATGTAACAACAAATTAATGACATTCGGATCGGTTGATTTTGTCGCCAAATGTCCGCTTGTAAGTCCGCATAGACTCACCCAATAGAAAAGGCCACCATTTCTGGCGGCCTATATTCCTTGCAAGTTATTGATTCCAAAAGATGGTGCGGAAGAAAGGACTCGAACCTTCACGCCCTTGCGGGCGCCAGCCCCTCAAGCTGGTGCGTCTGCCAATTCCGCCACTTCCGCGTATTGAGGCGCGGCTACCGAGGCAGCCGCTTGGTCGAACTATGCCGGACGAATCCGGCGGTCGTGCTACTTCGCCTGCTCGGCAGCCGGAGCGGCCGGGGCAGGGGTGGCAGCCGGAGCTGCCGAGGATTCAGCCGGTGTGGCCGCGGGCGTTGCCGCCGCAGGGGCCGGGGTGGTCACAGGCGTCGGAACCGGCGCCGGCACGTTGATGGTGCCGAGCACGGAGCCGGGGCCCCGCTGGCCCATCACGCCGAGAATCACGGCGCCGATCATGAAGACCGCCGCGGCAATCGCTGTCGTCCGCGAAAGCACCGTGGCGCCGCTTCTGGCACCGAACGCCGCCTGGCTGCTGCCGCCGCCAAACGCATTGGCAATGTCGCCGCCCTTGCCCTGCTGGAGAAGGACCACCAGCATCAGCGTGAGGCAGACGAGTACGTAAATTCCCGTCACGAGGTAATACAGCATCGTCGTTATGCCCTGACCAAAGCGCTAAGTATACAGGCCGCGGCGCCCCGGCGTCACGCCGGGCGGGCTTTTCTGACGATTTCCGCGAATCCCTTCGGATCCAGGCTGGCCCCGCCCACCAGGGCCCCGTCCACATCGGGATGGGCGATGAGGTCGGCGATGTTCTCGGGCTTCACGCTGCCGCCGTAGAGGAGGCGGCACTGGTCCCCGGCGTCGGCCCCGAACCACTGGCGGAGGCGGGCCCGGATATGGGCGTGCGCCTCGCCGGCCTGGGCGGGGGTAGCCGTGCGTCCTGTGCCGATGGCCCAGACGGGCTCGTAGGCAATCACGATCCGCACGAGCTGGTCGCCGGTCAGCCCTTCGAGCCCCTGGCGGATCTGAGTGTCGAGCACATCGAAGGTCTGTTTGCGCTCGCGCTGATCCAGTGTTTCGCCGATGCAGACGATCGGCGTCAGCGCGTGGGCGAATGCGGCGGCGATCTTCCGGTTCACGCCGAGGTCGGTTTCGCCGAAGAGCGCCCGGCGTTCCGAGTGGCCGATGATCACCCACGTGGCGCCGGCCTCCTGCAGCATGCCGCCGCTGATCTCGCCGGTGAAGGCGCCTTCGCGCTCCCAGTGCAGGTTCTGCGCCGCGATGCCGACGCGCGTGCCGGTGGCGGCCTGCGCCGCTGCGTAGATCGCCGTGAAGGTCGGCGCGACGACCACATCGATGCCGTGCACATCCTCGACGAGCCGCGCGAGCTCGCGCACGGCGGTCGTGGCCTCGGCCACGGTCTTGAACATCTTCCAGTTGCCGGCGATGAGCGGTGTGCGCATGAAGGCCTCCGGGGACTAGGCGTTCGGGAGGACGGCGACTCCTGGCAGGATGCGTCCGCCGAGGAACTCGAGCGAGGCACCGCCGCCGGTGGAGATGTGCGTGATCCTGTCGGCGACGCCGGCCTTCGTCGCCGCGGCGATCGAGTCGCCGCCTCCGATGATGGTGATGCCCTTCACGGCGGCGACAGCCTGGGCGACGGCCAGCGTGCCCTTCGCAAACGCGTCGACCTCGAAGACGCCCATCGGGCCGTTCCACACGACGGTCTTCGCGTCGGCGAGCGCGGCGGCGAACGCGGCGGCGGTGGCAGGCCCGATGTCGAGACCCATGCGGTCGCCGATGGCGGGGTCGGTCACGGCGAGTATCTCGGTTCCCGACGTCGGCGTCCCACCGCTGGGAAAGCTGTCGGCCACGACGTGGTCGACGGGCAGCAGCAGCGCCAGGCCGCGGTCCTGTGCACGGGCGATGATGTCGCGCGCGAGGTCGAGCTTGTCGTCCTCGACAAGCGAGCGTCCGACGGGCAGACCCTGCGCCTTGAAGAAGGTGTAGGCCATGGCGCCGCCGATGATCAGCCGGTCGACGCGTGGGATCAGGTTCTCGATCACCTCGATCTTGTCCGAGACCTTTGCGCCGCCCAGGATGGCCACGAAGGGCCGTGCCGGCGTGGCCAGCGTGTCACCGAGGTAGAGCACTTCCTGCGCCATGAGCAGGCCTGCGGCGGCGTCCTTCACCAGCGGCACGATGGCGTGCACGGACGCATGCGCGCGGTGCGCGGCGCCGAAGGCATCGTTCACGTACACGTCGCCAAGCGCGGCCAGCTCGGCGGCGAAGGCGGGGTCGTCCTTCTCTTCCGCCGCATGGAAACGGAGGTTCTCGAGGAGCACGACACCGCCGTCGCCGGCCGCGGTGATCGCGGCACGGGCCGGTTCGCCGACGCAGTCTTCCGCAAACGTCACCGATCTGCCCAGCAGTTCCGCCAGCCGGTCTGCGATGGGCCGCAGGCTCATCGCCGGATTCGGCGTGCCCTTCGGGCGTCCGAGATGCGAGGCCAGGATGATGGACCGCGCGCCGTGCGCGAGGAGATGCTGAATGGTCGGGAGCGACGAGCGGATGCGCGTGTCGTCCCCGATGACGCCGCCCTTGAGTGGCACGTTGAAGTCGACGCGCACGAAGACGCGCCGGCCGCGGACATCAAGCTGGGCGAGGGAGCGCTTGGCCACGAAACTACCGGGTCAGGTAGTAGACGAGCGTGATGACGGCCAGTACCAGGACGGTCCGGACGAGGGCCGTCGTGAGGACCTTGCGCATGTCAGAGGCCCGCGGCGGCGATCTTCCGCAGCAGGTCGACGCAGCGGTTCGAATAGCCCCACTCGTTGTCGTACCACGAGAGGACCTTCACGAAGTTGCCGTCCATGACCTTCGTATACGGACCGTCCACGAT
>JBIKWH010000243.1:0-4099 GCA_044356435.1 Vicinamibacterales bacterium | reverse complement strand
CGCTCAGGGAGACCGCGTTGCGGCGCCGCGGCATGACCGTCCGTGTGGACTCGGACGGCTCCACGGCGGTGGTTCCCGTCGCGCCGGATCGGCTGCTGCAGATCGTCCTGAATCTGCTGCTCAATGCCGAAGCCGCCGTGCGCGATGTGGCGAAGCCGGAGATTGCCCTCGCCGTGGCGCGACGTGATGGGCACGTCCAGCTCTTGGTCCGGGACTCCGGCCCCGGCTTTGACGCGGGCGTGCGCGATCGGCTGTTCGAGCCGTTCGTCACATCCGCACCGGCTGAGCGGGCCGGACTCGGCCTGTACGTATCCCGCGCGATGGCGGGGCAGGTCGGGGGCACGCTCTCGATCGCGGAAGGCTCCGACGGCACGAACGTGACGCTCGGACTGCCCGCCGCCTGAGCCTCTTCGCGACCGCGCGACCGGCTACTGCGCCGTGGCGCGCGGGTCCCCGGCTTCGCGATTCAGATCGATGGCCGCGCGCACCAGCGCCTTCGCCTTGATCGGGCTGACCGTGTCGCCCTCGTGCAGGACAATCGTCGCCATCTCGTACTTGCCACCTGGCTTCAAGCGATCCTCGAGCTTGCGCAGCCGTTGACCGCGCCAGAACCCGAACAGCACCCGCTCCTCCTCGGCGCGAATCAGGAGCACTGGGCCGTTCGAGAAATAGACGAGGTGCCCCCACTTGATCTGTTCGTCGAGCGTGCCCGCGGAGCAGGTGGCGCGTCTGAGCCGGTCGACCAGCGCGCGGCGCCAACCGGAGAGCGAGGCAACATACGCGTCCGGAGAGGCAGCAGGCACGGTCGGCTTCATGCCTGCCATTGTCTCGCAGACCGGGAGCGTGCTGACGTCCTACCGCGACCGCGGCTTGGAGCCCTACGCGACGTTCAGGCGCTGCAGCTTGTCGATGAAGGTCGTCCGGCTCAGATTCAGCAGCCGGGCCGCCTGGCGCTTGTTGCCACCCGTCTTCTCCAGGCACTGCAGGATCAGGTCGCGTTCGAGGCTGGACACGACATCCGTGAAGCTGATGCCTTCGTCCGGAATCGCTGGCGTGGTGACCATGCCGCCCGTGGCGCGTTCGCGCAACTGACCGGGCAGGGCGTCCGGGCCGATCTCGGTGGCGCCACCACTCATCGCGACGGCGTGTTCGATCGCGTTCTCGAACTGGCGGATGTTCCCGGGCCACTGATACGCCATCAGCACGCGGAGCGCTTCCTGGGAGAGCGTCTTGACGGGCAGGCCGTTGTCCTTGCACGACTTCTGCACGAAATGGCGCGCGAGCAGAGGAATGTCCTCAAGGCGCGTCCGAAGCGGGGGCAGCGTCACGGGGATGACGTTGAGCCGGTAGTAGAGGTCTTCCCGGAACGTCCCTTCCTTCACCATCTGCCGCAGGTCGCTGTTGGTCGCCGCGATCACGCGGATGTCGAACTTGGTCGGCCGCGAGTCGCCGACCCGCTCGACCTCCCGCTCCTGCAGCGCGCGCAGCAGCTTGGACTGCAGCGGGATCGGCATCGAGGAGACCTCGTCGATGAACAGCGTGCCGCGGTGGGCCAGCTCGAAACGGCCGACCCGGGAGTTGACGGCGCCGGTGAAGGCCCCCTTGACATGACCGAAGAGCTCGGCCTCGGCCAGGTTCTCGGGGATGGCGGCGGCGTTGAACGCCACAAAGTGGTGCGCCGCCCGCGGGCTGTTATGGTGAATCGTTCGGGCGATGAGTTCTTTACCGGTGCCGGTCTCGCCCTGGATGAGCACGGTGCTGTTCATTGGCGCCACGAGTTCGAGCGTGGAGAACAGATGCTGCATGGTGCTGTGGCGGCCGATCACGTTGTCGAAGCTGAAGCGGTCCCGGAGCTGCGCGCGGAGCTCGGCGTTCTCCGTGCGGAGGCGGCGTTGATCGATCGAGGCGCGCAGCACGCGCGCGAGCTGGGTCACCTGGAACGGCTTGATATAGAAGTCGATGGCGCCCCGCTTGATCGCCTGCACGGCGTCGGTCACGCCGCCGAAGCCGGTGATGACGACGGCGCTGATCTCGGGATAGCGCTTCATGGCCTCGTCGAGCACGGCCATGCCGTCGCCGTCGGGGAGCCGGAGGTCCACGACGAGGGCGTCGTAGGCGAATCCCTTGAGTCTATCGATCGCGTCCGTGATGTCGCCGGACTGGGCGGCGGCAAAGCCCTCCTGCTCCAGGGACTCGGCGATGGTCGCGCGGAGGTCCTGTTCGTCTTCTACGATGAGCACGGAGATGGGCGAGGTCGAAGGAGGCGTCATAGTCTTGGCGGTCCGTTGCGAAAACGTGTCGGCTATCCGACACCTGCTGAGTTCATCGGTCTTGGGCCCCAGTGGCTCAAGTATCAGAAAGTGCTGCCGATTTGGGATTTACGCGGATGATGCGTTCGCGCGCCCGAACCAAGCTGAGCAAAACGTATGCCGTCACTGGTGCCGACTTCCCGTCCCAGCGTATTGATCGCGGACGATGAGCCCGATATGCGGGCGCTGCTCGATGAGCTGTGCCGCGCGCGGGGGCTGGCGGCCACGCTGGTCTGGGATGGTGCGCAGGCCATCGCCACGATGACGGCCACGGAAGAGCCCTTCGACATCGTGGTCACGGATGTGCAGATGCCTGGTGCAGATGGTTTTCAGGTGCTCGAAACTGCACGGCGCGTCTCACCGGAGACGCGCGTGCTTCTGATCACCGGCTACGGCACCGATGCGGATCGTGACCGGGCGCTGCGCGGCGGCGCGTCGGAGTATCTGCTGAAGCCGGTCTCGATCGTGACGATCGGCGCGGTGCTCGACCGCCTCGCGGCGGAATCGGCCTCCCACTAGCGCCCTCAGGGATCGCCGCACCGGCGCATCCCTGTCGGACGTCCGGCACGTCCATCCGCATCGCACGCAAATCCCAAGCAAATCCAGCAATTCCCGCGTCGGCATCCCTCTTGCGATGGCAGCCGGTGCCGGCAGCGCTCTTGCGCGCACCCGGTAAATCGGCAACACGCGGCCACGCGTGAACCGAGGGGAGAGGCGAGCGATGGCAATGGATGGAATCAGGGATCAGGACGTCGTCACGGCGCTGCGGCGTCAGATGACGATCTCGGCCGCGCGCCAGGTGGCCTCGGCCGGCAACCTCGCCAACGCTGAGACACCCGGCTATGAAGCCGTGGAGGCGACGTTCGCCGAGGCGCTGGCCAGCCGCATGGGCGCGGACCCGGCGGCGCTCTCCATTGGTCAGCAGGTGGTCCAGGGGCTCACGCCCCGTCGCGACGGCAACACCGTGCAGGTCGACCGCGAACTGCTCGCGATGGGCCGCGCCGGTGGCGACTTCGCCGCCGCGCAGACGGCCCTGAGCGCCAAGTTCCGGCTGGTCCGCTACGCCATCAACGAGGGCAGATAGCCATGGCCACACTCGGCGCTGCCATCACCGCCAGTGCGAGCGCGCTCAGCGTGCAGCGCACACGTATCGAAGTCGCCGTGTCGAACATGGCCAACGCGGAGTCCACGCGCGGGGCCAACGGCGAACCCTATCGCCGCCGGAACGTGCTGCTCGCACCGCAGCCGGTGGCGTCCTTTGACGACCAGCTCGGCGGCATGCAGGCCACGGGCGTGCAGGTCACCGGGATCACCGAGGACCAGACCCCGTTCAAACAGCGCTACGACCCGGGGCACCCGGACGCGGACGCCGACGGCTTCGTCAAGATGCCGAACATCGACGCCCCCGAAGAGATGGTGGACATGATGGGCGCCTCGCGCGCCTACCAGGCGAACCTGGCGGCGATCGGCATGATTCGCGAGCTGGTCAGCAAGGCGCTGGAGCTGGGGCGCTAAGCCATGCCGATTGAACATCTTCAGGGACTCAGCGGTTTCGACGCGGCGCTCAAGGGCGCGACGACGGTCGCGACCGGAGGCGGCAGCGGCTTCGCGGAGGCGCTGCAGGGTCTCGTCAAGTCCGTCGAGGAGTCGTCCGCCGGCGCCAACGCCGCCGTGACCGGCATGCTCGACAAGACCAACGACGTGCACGACGCGATGATCGCGCTCCAGCGGGCGGAGATGGCGCTCGAGCTCACCGTGCAGGTGCGCAACAAACTGGTGGCGGCCTATCA
>JBIKWH010000242.1:0-4125 GCA_044356435.1 Vicinamibacterales bacterium | reverse complement strand
ATGCCCGAGCGACTTGCAGTAGCCGCAGTGGTTGCACGGCACGGCCGGCTCGATGATGCAGGGGCCGTCGCTTTCCGCGACGACGAGCAGGAGATGGCTCGCGTGCCCGCCCGATGGCTGGGTCCCTGAGAACGGCGGCATCGCGCCTCCCGGGAGCGCCGCCGCGGGGGCCGTCTGCGGAAGGTGCTGGTCGATCACCTGGCGCACGAGGCTGCGCAGCTGCTGGTCGGTCATCGTCGCCATCACGCGACCTGCGCCGGCACGTCGATCTCGTCGATGATGCCGACGATCGCCGCATCCACCGGGGCGCCTTTGCGGCCGAGAATCTCGGCCGCGGCGCGGCCCTCAATTACCAGCAGCACCTTCTCGAAGATGCCTGCGCCCACGCCGTCCACCGCGAGCAACGCCGGGCCCTTCGGCTGATCGTTCAGATCGACCGGCTGCACGAGGAGGAGCTTCGCGCCCTCGAACTTCGCGTGCTTCTGCGTGGAGACGACGGTGCCGATGACGCGGCCGATGATCATCCGAGGTCCCAGTGATCGACGATGCCGACGACACCCGCGTCCGTGGGCACCTCGACCGGGTGAAACGGAAAGCTCGCTTCCTTGCCGCGCACGAAGAACACGCGCTCGCCGACTCCGGCACCGGCGGAGTCCACGGCGACCAGTGTCCGGCCCGCGTCCGTGCCATCGGGCGCGAGCGGCTGCAGGATCAGCAGCGTGACAGCCGCGAGGTTCTCGTCCTTGCGGGTTGTGACGACGTTGCCGACCACGCGGGCGAGCTGCATGGGTGCTGGTGATCCGTCTAGTCGGTGACGTCGACGGTGTCGACGATGCCGACGATGGCGGCGTCGATCGGGCAGTCCTTCATGCCGGCGGCCATGCGCGCGGAACTGCCGGAGACGATGAGGACGGTCTCGCCGACGCCCGCGTCGACCGTGTCCACGGCGACGAGATAGTTCCCCTCGGGGTTGCCCCGCGGGTCCATCGCCCTGGCGATCAGGAGTTTGTTGCTGACGAGCCGCGGATCCTTGCGGGTCGCCACGACCGTCCCCACGACACGAGCGAGGAGCATGGGACGGCCGGGAGCTTACTTGGCGGCCTTGCCGATCGGCAGGGCGTCCTCGAGGTTGGCGTGCGGGCGCGGAATCACGTGGACGGACACCAGCTCGCCCACGCGGCGCGCGGCGGCGGCACCGGCATCGGTCGCGGCCTTCACGGCCGCCACGTCGCCACGCACGATCGCGGTGACATACCCGGCGCCGATCTTTTCCCACCCGACCAGCGTGACCTTGGCGGCCTTGACCATGGCGTCAGCCGCTTCAATCATCGCGACCAGACCCTTTGTCTCGACCATCCCGAGTGCTTCGCCCATTCCGTTACTCCCTCAGGCTCTTGACGGCATCTGTAATCAGCTCCGTCAGTTGCCGGTATGTTAGCCGAATTTCCCCGTCACCGCTCGCGCCGGCCGGCAGGCCCGGCACGCTGGCGACGAGGCGTTCCGTGGATGAATCCGGCGCTTCAAGAATCTGGCAGGCCACCGAGGCGCCCGGCGCGCTCTCGTCCGGGTCCGTGCAGAGCGGCGCGGGCGCGGCGATGCCGTACATCCCGCGCAGTCCCTGGAGGCGATCGACTTCGTCCTTCGAGAGCAGATTCTCCCGGCCGAGCATCCGCGCCACCAGGCTGATCTTGGCGAAGTGCTCGATGGTTTCCATCTTGTAGTACGCCGCCATCGCCGTGTCGCCGCACGTCACGGCGCCGTGGTTCGCCAGCAGCATGCCGTCGTGCGCCTTGATGTACTTGCGGACGGCGTCCGGCAGCTCCCGGGTCGAGGGCGTGCCGTATTCCGCGATCGGAATCGAGCCGAGCGTCGTGACGACCTCCGCGAGCACCGCCTTGGTGAGCGGCACGCCGGCCACGGCGAAACCCGTGGCGGTCGGCGGATGGGCGTGCACGACGGCGTTCACGTCCGGACGGCTGCGATAGATCTCCAGGTGCATCGGCAGCTCGGACGACGGGTCGCGGTCGCCGGCGATCTTCTTCCCGCTGTAGTCGACGACGACCATCATGTCGGGGGTCATGAACCCCTTCGACACGCTCTTCGGCGTCGTGATGAGGCGGTTCCCGTCGATCCGGACGCTGATGTTGCCGTCGTTCGAGGCGACGAAGCCGCGCGAGAACAGGCGCCGCCCGATCTCGACGATATCAGCCCGGATCTGCTCTTCGGCGCGTGTGCTCATCGGGTGCGATAGCTCTCTCGACAGCGGTCGGAACAGAAGAAGGCGGTCGTGCCGGCCTTGACGATCGAGAGCGACGGATTCGGCACGATGTAGGTCCCGCACACCGGGTCGCGGACCAGCTTCGTCGGCGTGCCTCCCTGTCGTGGCGTCCGCCGGCGGCCCGTGGCACCTTCGATCACGCCGTCCACCATCTTCCAGAAGACACGGGCCAGCATGACGATCAGCAGGGCCCCGAGCGCGAATCGCAGCACGGCGTGGCTCCTGGTGGTGACGCTAGTTGCCCGCGGGCGCGGCCCCGCCGGCCTGATGCGCGGCCGACTGCACGCTCTCGAGCGCGCGCTGCGCGGCGGCCGCCTCGGGCGTGCCCGGCGCCGCGTCGACCACTTTCTGCCACGACTCGGCAGCGCCGGTCATGTCCTGCTTGCCGAACGCGCGCACGATGCCCTGGTTCAGCAGCGTCTTCACGTGCCTGGGGTTGATGGCCAGCGACTTGTCGAACTGCGCCAGCGCCTTGTCCGCGTCGTTGGTGTAGTAGTAGCTCACGCCGAGGTCGGTGCTGACATCGGGGTTCTTCGTGTCGAGCGCGAAGGCCTGCTCGTACCAGCCGATGGCGTCCTGATACCGCTCGGCGTCGAAGTAGAGATTCGCGAGCTCGGCCCGAACCTTGATGTTCTTGGGATCCTGCTCCGCGATGCCCTTGAGCGCGGCGGCTTTCTGTTCATCGACGGGCGGCGCCTGCCGGGTGTCCGCCTGCTGGGCCGGCACAGCGGCCACGCTGGCGGCCGCGGCCGCCGTCTGCTGGGCCTGGCGCGCCTGCTGGTCGCCGACGATCCAGCCCACCACGAGGCCGAACACCATCCCGCCGAGTGCGAATGTGACTGAAGAAGCTTTCATGTGAGGTCCGTTCCCGATCTTATGCCGCCGCCAGCACCCGCAGATAGTCCCGGACCGATCGGTCGAGACCCACGAACAGGGCATGGCTGATGAGTGCGTGGCCGATGGACACCTCGTCGAGGCCGGGCAGGGTCCGGAACAGCACGAGATTCTCCAGGTCGAGGTCGTGCCCGGCATTGACGCCCAGGCCGAGGCTCCGCGCCGCCTCCGCCGCCTCGAGATACCGGGCAAACGCCAGGGCCCCCTCCGCGGGGGAACCGGCAAACGCCTTCGCGAACGGCTCGGTATAGAGCTCCACGCGGTCGGCTCCCATCCCGGCCGCCCACCGGACGGGCGCCGGGTCGGCGTCAACGAACAGGCTCACGCGGACGCCGAGTGCCTTCAGGGAGGCGATGACCCCGGCCAGTTCAGCCCGGGGCGTTTCGGCCGGCCAGCCGGCTTCGCTCGTGATCTCGCCGGGACGGACCGGCACCAGCGTGCACTGGTCCGGACGGACCTCGCGCACGAGCGCCAGCAGGTCCGGTCGCGGATCGCCCTCGATGTTGAACTCCACCGTGCCTCTGAGCGGTGTCAGCCAGGCGGCCAGGCCCCGCACGTCGGCGGCCGTGATGTGTCGTTCATCCGCGCGCGGGTGCACCGTGATGCCGGGAGCCCCGGCCTCGACGCACACGCGGGCCGCCTGAAGCACGGACGGCGCGTCGCCGCCGCGGGAGTTGCGGACGGTGGCGACCTTGTTGATGTTGACCGAGAGCTTCACCATGTCAGGCGCGCGCGGGCATACCGTACCGCGTGACGGCGTCCGCGATCTCCTGGGCCCAGGCGGTGATCTCGGTCGTGTCGCGGCCTTCCAGCATGATGCGCAGCAAGGGCTCCGTGCCGGAGTAGCGGACGAGCAGGCGGCCCTGCCCCGCCAGCCGCTGCTCAACGAGAGCCAGCGCATCAGCGATCTGGGGCACGGACGCGAGGTCGATCCGCTCCCCCATCCGGACGTT
>JBIKWH010000241.1:0-4143 GCA_044356435.1 Vicinamibacterales bacterium | reverse complement strand
CGCGCTGCTGGCCTCGCTCGAGGCGGCAGGGGCCGGCGTCCGCCCTGGCGCGTGGGCGCCGGGCGCCTTCGTCGTCGAGCACGGCGACCCGCAGCCGGTCGTCGCCGCCGGTCTTGCCGTGTTCCAGGATGAAGCCTCTCAGCTGGTCGCCGCGCTCGTCGACGCGCCGCCCGGCTCCCGCGTGCTGGACGTGTGCGCCGCCCCGGGGGGCAAGACAACCGCGATCGCCGCGCGCATGGGCGACCGAGGACTCATCATCGCGTGCGACATCCGCCCGCGGCGCATGCGGACCCTCGCCGCCGTCGTCCGGGCATCCGGCGCCCGGAGGGTCGCCCTGCTGCAGGTGGCGGCGCGCGCGCCGTTGCCGCTGCAGGCTGTCTTCGACTGGGTCCTCGTCGATGCGCCCTGCTCCGGTCTGGGCACGGTACGGCGCGATCCGGATATCAAGTGGCGACGGCAGGAAGCCGACCTCGCGGAGTTCGCGGCGACGCAGCTCGACATCCTGTCGCGCGCCTCCGATACCGTGCGGCCTGGCGGTCGCCTTGTCTACGCCACGTGCTCCAGCGAGGCCGAAGAAAACGAACGGGTGGTCGCCAGCTTCCTGGTCGACCACCCGGACTTCTCACTCGTGAACCTGACAGACCATCCGCCGGCAGGGATCGCGGCCGCGCTCATCGACACCGACGGCATGCTCCGCACCACGCCGCACCGGCATCACCTCGAAGCGTTCTTCGGCGCCGTGCTGGCGCGGCGGTAAGACCTACTTCTTCGTCGCGGTGAAGGCGCCCGCGGGGCCCGTACCGGTCATGCTGTTGCCCGTGACCTTCGCCTTGTAGGTCGCAGTGCCGACGGCAAAGGTCAGTTCCTCACCGAGCAGCCGTCCGCTGGTCAGCGCCGCGCCACCGAGCGTGCCGGCGACCTTCTGGAAGGTCTGCGTCAGCACGAGGTCTCCCTGCGGCGTCTGCCACGTGCCCTGCACCTTGGCCGGCACGATCCACAGCAGCGCCGTGCACCAGCTCGTGCAATCGCCGCCGGCGTTCTGCGTCTCGTCGGCTTCCCAATCCTCCATGTCGAACGTGTTCGACACGATGCGGGTCCCCGGCTTCAGATTCAGAATCGTCGGCCGCAGGCGCATGTTGATCGACGGCAGCAGGAACATCGTGATGACGTCGGCCTTGCTGAGGTCCGTCTCGAACAGGTCCGCCTTGACGAACGTCGCCTTGCCGGCAACACCAGCCGCCTGCGCATTCTTCCGGGAGAGCTCGACCATCGGCGGCTCGTACTCGATGCCCATCGACGTGGCGCCACGCTTGGCAGCGGTAATCACCGTGATGCCGTCCCCGGACCCCAGGTCCATGTGGAAGTCCTTCGGTGTCAGCTTCGCCATGTCCAGCATGCGGTCGACGAGCGCTTGGGGCGACGGTACCCAGACGACGTCCTTGCCGGACTGGCCGACACGGGGTTCAAACGGCGCGGGAGCGCCAGCGGCCGGCTTGGTCTGCGCCGGCGCGACAGACACAACCGAGAGTAGCAACGCGGCAGCCAGGGCTGCCCGGACGAAGTGTGTGCGCATGGGGGCTGATTCTAGTGGCAAACCCGCGTGGTACGATGCCGGCCGATGCCCTTCGCGAGAGGACTGTGGAGCGCCGGACGCATCCTGCTGCTCCTGGCCGCGCTGGGCGTGACCTTCGCCGCCAGCGCCGTGCTCGGCCTGCGTGCGGCCCTTCGGGCCCGTGAAGTTCCCGTGCCGGATCTGATCGGCCAGTCTGTGGAGGCCGCGACCGAACGGCTCGCCGCCGATGGCCTGGCGCTGCGGCTCGACGCCAGTCGCCGCGAGCATCCGGGTGTCTCGCCCGATCGGATCGCCCAGCAGGACCCGGCGCCCGGCGTCAGCACTCGGCGGCCACGCGCCGTCCGCGTCTGGCTGAAGACCCCCGTCCGCGCGAGACGGATTCCCGACTTCACCGGCGGCACCGACCGCACGGCGCGCATCCGCGCCGGCCAGGCCGGTGTCCGGCTGGACCCGCCGGCCACCGTGCCGGACGACCGGCCCGCCGGCACCGTGCTCGCCCAGTCACCGGCACCCGGCACCGCCGCCGACGCCGTCCGGCTGGTCGTGAGCGGCGGCCCGCAGGCCTGGCCGATGCTCGTGCCGGATGTCACCGGGCAGGACGCCGCCCGCGCCGCGGAGCGCTTCAAGGCGTCGGGTCTCCGCGTGCTCGCCACCCCGCGCCGCCGGCCCTCGGGCACCCCGGCCGGGCTGGTCGCCGCGCAGCAGCCGCCGCCGGGCGCTCCGGCTGGCGCAACCGATACGATCACGCTCGAGGTATATCGATGACCGTGTCCCTGTCCTCGACGGCCGTCCAGATCGCGCCGTCGATCCTCTCCGCCGACTTTGCGAACCTCGGGCGCGACGTCGCCGCCGTGGAACGGGGCGGCGCCGCGCTGATTCACGTCGACGTCATGGACGGCCACTTCGTGCCGAACATCACGATCGGCGTCCCGGTCGTCAAGTCGCTGCGGAAAGTGGCGACGCGACCGCTCGACGTCCACCTGATGATCGAGCACCCGGATCGCTATATCGAGGACTTCGTGAAGGCCGGCGCGGCCATGGTCTCCGTGCACGTGGAGGCGGTGCCCCACCTGCAGCGCACGCTCGCCTTGATCCGCTCCACCGGCGCGCTGGCCGGCGCCGTGCTCAATCCCTCGACGCCGGCGGGTTCGCTCGAAGATGTGCTCGACGACCTCGACTTCGTGCTGGTGATGTCGGTCAATCCCGGCTTCGGCGGTCAGTCCTTCATCCCGCACAGCCTCGACAAACTCGCGCGCGTCTCGCAGGTGCTCTCGCGGGCGCGGCGGCCTATTCCCATCGAGATCGATGGCGGCATTGGCGCGGACAACATCGCGCAGGTCGTCGCCGCCGGCGCCCGGATCATCGTGGCCGGCAACGCCGTCTACGGCACGCCCGATCCCGCGGCCGCCGTGGCTCAACTCACGCAGGCGGGCTCCGCCGCGCTCCCGCGGTGAGCGAACCGCATCCCGCCACCGACGGTGCAGAGACGGCCGTCAGGGACGCGGCGAACACCGTCGTGCGCCGCACGAGCGTCCGGGTCCGCTACGCCGAGACGGACAAGATGGGCATCGTCTACCACGCCAACTACTTCGTCTGGTTCGAGGTCGGCCGCACGGACTGGCTCCGTCAGGCGGGGTGGAGCTACCGCGAGCTGGAGGCGGAGGGCGTCTCGCTGCCCGTCATCGAGGCGCACTGTGCGTACCGTCAGCCCGCCCGCTACGACGACGAGCTGGAGATCCGGACCCGCCCGACACTGCTGTCGCCCGTACGCGTCCGTTTCGACTACGAGATCGTCTTACCGTCAGGCAGCCTGGCCGTCGCCGGGCACACCGTGCACTGCGCTCTGGAGCCCTCCGGCCGGCCCTGTCGCCTGCCGGACCGCGTCCGTGCGATGCTGATAGCCACCGCATGACCATACCGTTCGCTCGAGTCCTGACCCGCGCCGCCCTGGTGGCCCTCTGTGCCGCCGGCCTGGCCACTGCTGCCTGCGGCAAGAAGAACGTGGTGCCCGAGGGCATTGCCGAGGCCGACAAGTACCTGTTCGACCGGGGCAACGCCGAGGTCCAGAGCAAGAACTGGATGAAGGCCCGCACGTACTACCAGCGGCTGGTCGATGGCTATCCGCAGAGCCCCTATCGCCCGGACGCCAAGCTGGGTATCGCCGACACGTACCTCGGCGAGAACACGACCGAGTCGCTCGTGCTGGCGGTCAACGAGTACCGGGAGTTCCTGAACTTCTATCCGACGCACGCCCGGGCCGACTACGCGCAGTACAAGATCGCGATGAGCCACTTCGGCAAGATGCGCGCACCGGAGCGCGACCAGACCGAAACGCGCGAGGCGCTGAAGGAGTTCGACCTCTTCTTCGAGCGGCACCCGAACTCGGCGCTCGCGCCCGAAGTCCGCAAGAACCACCGGCTGGCCAAGGACCGCCTCGCCCAGGCCTCCGTCAACGTCGGCGTGTTCTACTACAAGGCCCGGAAGTGGTACCCGGGCGCCATCCAGCGGTTCAAGGAAGTCCTCGCCGAGGACCCGGAGTTCTCCGGCCGGGATACGCTCTTCTACTACCT
>JBIKWH010000240.1:0-4152 GCA_044356435.1 Vicinamibacterales bacterium | reverse complement strand
GCGGTGATCGCGAACGTCGGCGACAGCATCACCGCGAGCCCAAGGCCGGTCAGCGCAAGCGCGGCGTACTCGGTCCAGACGACGCCGGCCGTGAGCCGCCCCCTCGCCGCCGGCCGCCCGCCTTTGGTCGGATGGTGCCGGTCGCGCGCGGCGTCGAGCCACTCGTTGAGGACGTAGTTGGCCGACGCGAGGAGACACGCGGCGGCGAAGCCCGTGGCGATGGTCCGCCAGTCGATCGGCGCGCCCGTGAGCACCCGCCCGACGAGCACCCCCGGCACGATGAAGATGTGCTTGCTCCACTGCTCGGGCCTGGCGATGGACACGAGGTCCGCCAGCCGCACCGGAGTGGCACCGGCCGCCTCCTCACGCACGCGCGGTCACCGGGTTCCGCTGAGCGACGGAAAGAGGTACGGCACGTAGCGGAGACCGTACAGCTTCACCTGCTTGAAGAGCGACATTTCCATCTTGGTCTCGAAACGGCTCGTCAGCAGACCGCGCAGTTCGCGCAGCACCTTTCGCGGGTGATGCCGCAGCTTGGCCAGGAAGAACGTCGCATACATCCGCCGGCGATACGCCATGAGGGCGCCATAGTCGGCCCGCCACGACGGCGACGGCGTGCACTCCGAGTAGTGGCGATAGCCGCTCATCGCTCCTGAGAGCGCCGCACCCGGCAGCGGGGTGAACACGACGAGCGAGATCTCGTCGACGCCCGCCTGCACGAGTCGCTTCGCGTAGGCGGCGCTCATGTCCTGATCCTCGGGCGTTTCGCCCGGCACGCCGCCCAGGAAGACGGCCTGCATTCTGATCCCGATCCGATGCATGTGCCTCGCCATGCGCAGGCCGTGCTCGTGATCGAACGGCTTGTTCATGATCTTCAGCAGGCGTGACGAGCCGCTCTCGGGCGAGAACGACACGAAGACGCAGCCGGCGCGAGCCATCAGGTCGAGGGTCTCCTCGCTCTTGATTGTTTCGATCTTCGTCCCCTGCGCGAGCTTCCACGTGATCGGCAACCGGCGGGCAATCAGCTCCTCGCAGATCTCCCGCGTCCGCTTGTCGCTGACGGTCGGATCGAGGTCCGACACATGGAAGTCCGTGATACCGAGGGTCCGATACAGATGCTCCATCTCGTCGGCGACGTTTGCGGCCGACCGTCCCCGCCAGGTCGGATTCACCTCAGGGGCGATGCAGAACGTGCACCGGTAGGGACAACCGCGCGACGTCAGGATGGGCACGAACCGTTCGCCACGGCGCACGGGCGCGTGGGCAAATCCCGCCGTCCAGTACCCCTCGAGCGGGAAGATGTCCCAGGCCGGCAGGGGCAACGAGTCCAGGTCCTTCTCCATGACGGCGTCTCCCGTGTCACGGACGAAGCCGCGATGGCGGAAGACGATGCCGGGCATCGATTCGAGGGATGTGCCGTCCACGAGTGCCCGGGCCACAGCGGCGCCACGGGTCTCGGGTTCTCCGAGCACGACGGCGTCGACGCCCTTGCCGATGAACTCCGCGGCCACGTGGCGGAGGGAGTACGACGTGACGGCCTGCACGTTCTCGAACAACGCGATCCTGATGCCGGGCCTGTCACGGCGGAGCGCCGCGACGATCAGTTCGACGGCGATGAACTCGGCGATCGTCCGGCAGTAGATGAACGCGACGGCGGTCTCCGGAGGCAGCTGCGCAGGCACCGTGTCGACGTCCGCGCCCATCAGCATGAACTCGCCGGAGACGCGCCGGTGGTTCGGCTGCAGGCCGAAGCAGTCGACGACATGCACACCCAGACCCGCCGCCCGCAGGGAACCGGCGAGGTGCGCGGCCATATGCGGCATGAACGGGATGCCGGTGTGGACATCGAGGTTGTGGCAGACAACCGGCGGAACGATGACGGCCGTATTCATAGGACAGCGTGCAGGAACGTGCCTAGATTATCCCCTGTTCCGGGTGTCAGGCCCGCGCACCCCGGGGGAACGAATCCCCGCTGACGGTCACCCTTGCAGCGTCAGTTGGCCGAACACGGACGCCAGCAGCGGTTCCTGCGCGACGTCGAGCGGAACGAGGGCTCCGCCCTGCACCTCTTGCAGCATGTGCTGCGCGGCATGCAGATGGACCGCCTGGAACGTACGCCGGGAATAGAACGCTGCGGTATCGACGCCGTACAGCGGCGCGAGGTACGAGAAACCGCCGTAGGTGCCGACAAACCGTGACGCGCGCGCGATGACCGCGGACTGCACCTCGAGGTTGTCGCGCAGTGATGTCCCGGCATCGATGACATGCACGCGCTGACGCGCCGCGGCCGTCACGTCTGAATGGTCGTCCAGCGCACCACCCGCCTGCAGCACGACGACATCGCCGTGTTCCGCGAGACGCTGCACCGTGCGCGTGGCGAAGCGACGGTTCTCGTCCGTATCCGGGAAACACTCACTGAAATAGAACCGGACCGCCGTGTAGCGCTCAGGCAGCCGCCCCTCAAGCGGGCCGAGCGCCGGTGGCACGTGCCGCCGGAAGCGCGTCGACGCCACCACGCGCGACAGCGGCGCGTCGCGCCGCCAGTACGGGAAGAAGAGGTTGTACATCAACGCGGGATGCAGAAGGCCGTATGCGGTGCGGCGATCGCGCTGGACGCGCCGCAGCAGTACGCGATCGAATCCGGTGAGGCCGCGCTGCTTCCGGCTGACGGCCGTCCGTTCGCGGAACTCGTCCGGCGTCGTATGGTCCAGCACTTCGACGTAGTCGCTCGCGAGACCGTCGTACCAGCTCCGCACGCCGCCCCGCGACAGCACGGTCACGCGCGCGGGATCGATGCCGGTCTGTTCGAGCGCCCAGCGGACGAAGGGAACCCAGTACACGAGCTCGAAGCCGACCTCGCCCGTCCACGGCCCGACGAGCACGGGCCCACGGCCCTTCGCGAGGCGTTCGAGACGCGCGGACACCCGCTCATCGCTGATGTCGACACTGCGCTCGCTGATGCGGCGCAGCACGCGGTCGTTGAACTGCAGTTCCCGGGTCACCCGGGCCCGAAGCCCGGCCTGCAGCGTCCGCAGCAGGTCCACCTCGCGGAACACCTCGCTCAGCCGTTGGGACTGCGACGCGGCACGGCGCTGCGCCGCGGACACCGCCGGCAGGTCCTTCCCCGTCTCGACGCTGCGTTCGCTGACCCGCTGAAGGACCCGCTCGCTGTGCTGGAGTTCGCGCGTGACGCTGGACCGCAGCCCGGTGTGCAGTTTGTGGAGCTGCTCCACCTGCCGGACGACCTCGATCAGCCGCTCGTCCTGGGCGGCGGCGCGGCGCTGCGCCGCGGCGGCCACGTCTCGCTGCTCGCGCGCGAGCGCATCGATGCGCTCACGCTCGCGGTCGGCGTCGGGATTGAAGAGGGGGCGCAGGGCACGGCCCATGCGCGCCAGGACCGTAGCCAGGAAGCTGGGCAACGGGGGCCATTATATGCGTCGCCCCGCGCTCACATCGTCGGCACGTGGCCTTCACGCAAGGCTTCGGCGTTACAGTGAATGCGCGTGCGCGCCCCGACCCGAACCGTCAGTGAGAAGACGCCAGGCATCGTTCTGCTGCGGTGGGGAGGGGTACGGCTGGTGCTCTGCCGCATCAACGCCGCCAGCTACGGCAAGCCGCCGTCGCAGATGGCAACGGCGCTCCACCTGGCCCGGGCGCACGGAGCCGCGGTCTATCTGATCCGGCCGGAGGGTCCGGTGAACGGCGCGCTGTTCGACCTGCGCAGTCCGGACGTCCGTGTGTTGTCCGAGATCCCCTGGCTGACGGCCTGGCTCCGCCGCCACTGGCCGACAATCGTGCGTGTCGGAGACGCCGGCGCGGCGTCCCAGGTGGACACGTCCGAATCGATTGCACGGGCTCCCGTTCGCGTCGCCCTGCATCCGCGCGCGGAGCAGCGCGCCGTCGCACGCGCGCGAGCGCTGGGGATTCCGATCGACGGTCCGCTTGTCACGCTGCACGCGCGCGAGGCCGGGTTCAAGGGATCCGTCGGCCAGACCGAGCGCGGGAAGGACGACATCCGCAGCTGCCGCATCGAGACGTACTTCCACGCCATCGACGATCTCGTCCGCGCGGGCCGTACGGTTGTCCGGATCGGCGACCCGACGATGACGCCGGTCGACCGGCCCGGGGTCGTGGACCTGGCCACGTCTCCGG
>JBIKWH010000012.1:0-14302 GCA_044356435.1 Vicinamibacterales bacterium | reverse complement strand
CCCGGTTCGCCACGGGTTACTGGAGCAGTGCCTGGATGGCCTGCAGCGTGAACGACGTGACCAGCACCTTGTTGGTCTGCAGTTCGGCCGGGTGCGTGTTCACCCAGTAGCCCTCGGCGTTCTGCAGCGAGAGAAGCTTCTGGCCCAGTTCCTCACGCCAGTTGTGACGCTGACCCTTGGCGTCGACGACGACGTCTTCCTTGTACGCGTTCAGGCCGCGCGCCATCATCAGGTAGTAGTAGTAGAGCGTCTTCTGGCCGAGGCCCGGATTCTCCTCGAGCGTGTAGTTGTCCTTCACCCACTTGAAGAGGCTCTGCACGCGCGGGTCGGACTTCTTCAGATTGGCCCACGAGTAGCTCATCATGCCGGCGTAGGAGCCGGCGCCGTAGGAGAGCGTCTGCCCCGCCTGGCTGAAGCCGGGGTAGTAGATGAAGCCGCCGTCGTTCCCCGACCAGGCCTGATCGTTGGTCTCGCTCGCGTTCTGCGTGCGCTGCAGGAACTTGAGGGCCTTGTCCCACGCAGGGTCGTTTGCCGCGAGCCCGGAGTCCTTCAGCGCCTGGAGGCTGTACTCGAGGCTGATGATGTCGGCCAGGCCGCCATCGCTCAGGCCGCCGTAGCCGACGCCGCCGTAGAACTTGTCCTCCGGCTTCAGGCCTTCACCCTCGTCCAGCACATGCTCGGTCAGATACTGCCGGCCCTTGGCAATGAGGGCCTTGTCCTGCGCGCGGCCGCCGGCGACGAACGCCGAGACCGAGACGGCCGTCATGTAGTGCGGGATGGCCTTCTCGTAGATGCCGCCGTCGGGCTTGGCCTGCGTGGCAAGGAAATCGAGAGCCTTGAAGGCCTGGGGTTCGATCTTCGCGCGGGAGGCCTTCGGCAGCTTGAGCAGCGCGTTGGCCGCGATGCCGGTGATCCCGACGTGGTTCTCGAAGACGCCGGACGGCTTCTGCTGGGCGATCACATAGGCCGTTGCTCGGTCGACGGCCGCAAGCAGCTTCTTGCGCGTGTCGGGCGTGAGTCCGGGCTTGGACTGCGCGGCGAGCGTCGTGGGGCCGAGGGCGAGTACGGACAGCAGAAGCGTAGCGAGTAGGCGTGTCATGTGCGGTGATCCTCGGGGCGCAGTATACGACGCGACGCGGGCGGCCCGGTCCTCCCGGCACGGCTGAGCACGGCCATCGCGGTGGTCACGCTCCCGAACAACGCGAGGCTCGCGGCGGTGCCCGGGTAGACGAACTGCCAGTGCGCGACGGGCGCGAGGCGATAGAAGAGGTCGGTGTGCAGCAGGTCGATACCCGCCGCGGCCGTGACGGCGACGACCGGGTTCACGCGGAGCAGCAGGTCGATGAGCCAGACCGGGACCGGCGGGAGGGCCGGCCCGAGGGCCAGCGCGCCGAGGGTCGTGGCGGCGACCGCCGTCAGCGAGAGGCCGGCGGCGTCGAGCGGGTGCGGCCAGAAGCGCGCCGCGGCCGACCGGACGGCAAGCACCGCCGCCGCGGCAACGGCCAGCACGCCGTGGGGCGGCAGCCAGACGCCCGGCGTAGCCCGGCCCGCGAGAGTCACGACGAGAAGAAAGGACGCCGCGATGAACACGACTACCCGGTAGCATGCACGCCGCGTCGGCGTGGACACTGCACAGAGAGTCAGCAACGCTGCGGTGTTCGCCGCCAGCGCCAGGCCGGCAACGGCGTCGCGCGCCAGCGGCGCCAACTGCCACCAGCGCGGCTCGGCGTAGAGGCCGCCGGCCACGGCGAGACTGAGGCCGGGCGGAATGGCGAGGCAGGCAACGAAGCCTGCGGCCTGACGGAGGGTCGGCGAGAACGTCACGACAAGCGTCCTGTGGTGCCGTACCATAACGCGGCGCGGGAACGTTCTGCGCGGAATCCCTATGACACGAATCGCACGCGCGCTGTTCGGTGTGGCGATGGTCCTCATGGCTGTCGCTCCGGCCGAAGCCCAGACAACGGCACAGCTCAAGCAGGAGCTCGATGCCCTGAAGACCCGTGTCGACGCCCAGCAGAAGGAAATCGACACCCTCAAAACCCAGCGGTCCGGCGCCGCGCTGCCCAGCCTGGACCGTATCGAGCTGAAGCTCGACAAGGCCCCGATGCGCGGGAACGCCGCCGCCCGCGTCGTGCTGGTCGAGGTCTCGGACTTCGAGTGCCCGTTCTGTGCGCGGCATGTCCGCCAGACCGCCGCGCAGATCGAAAAGGACTATGTGGACTCCGGCAAGGCGCGGCACGCGTTCGTGAACTTTCCGCTGGCGTCGCACCGCAACGCCTTCAAGGCCGCCGAGGCCGGGCTCTGCGCCGGCGACCAGGGCAAATTCTGGGAGATGCACGCCCGCATGTTCGCGAGTCAGACACAGCTGGCGCCTCCGCTGCTGCCCGGACTCGCCGCGGCGGCGGGTCTGAACGTGGAGCAGCTCCGCGCCTGCCTGGACGGCGGTCGGAAGCGCGATCAGGTGTCGAGCGACCAGGTGATGTCGCAGCGTGCCGGCGTGACGGCGACGCCGACCTTCTTCGTCGGGATTCTGGATTCCAAGACCGGCGCGTTCACCGTCACCGAGCGCATCATCGGCGCCAAGCAGTACGGCGTCTTCCAGCAGGCGCTTGATGCCGCACTCGCGCGCAAGTAGCGCCGCGCTGGCGGCCGGCGCGCGGTGCGTCGCAGTCTGCGCGATCGCGGCAGGCTGCTGGGTTACGCCGTCGCACGTCCTGGCCCAGACGCCTCCGCAGATGCCTCCCCAGGGTCCACCGCGGCCCCGCGTGTACGGCGCCACGCCGCCGCCGCGAGTCCCGTCCCGTGTGGAGAAGCTCGAAGACTCCCGCGTCCGCATCGGCACCGTCGTCGTCAACCTCGCGACCAAGGAGGTCTCGGTCCCGGGCGTGATCAACGACGTGCCCGTGCTGGAGTTTCTGGTCAATACCAGGGGCGGCTACAAATCCTACGAGAGCGCGATTGAGATCGACAGCAACGCGATCGACTTCAACCTCGGGCTCATCCTGATCGGACTGGATCGCGACCACGCGACCAACCGGCCCCGGTTTCACTTTGACCCGATCCCGCCCTCTGGTGATCCGGTTGAGCTGTGGGTGTCCTGGATGGTCGACGGTGCCGAGCGCCGGGTCCGCGCCGAGGAGTTGATCTGGAACGAAAGCACCAAGACGACCATGCCCGTGGGCCGGTGGGTGTACACGGGGTCGCGGTTCGTCCAGGGCAGCACGGCGTTTCTGGCGGACGTTGACGGCGTTGTCGTGGGCTTCGTCCACACGCCGGCGCCGCTGATTGAACGGGCCGATCCCGTGCCCGGGCCCTACGGCGCCATCCGGATCAACCCCAATCTTCAATTGAAGCCCGGCACCGCGGTCAGCCTGATCGCCCGGGCCGCAACCGCTCCATCCCGTTAAGCCTTCCCCAGAAAGACCGCGTTCCTGACAGAAGGGACACGCCAGGCTTACAACTATGTAAGTTAAATACGAATCGGTATTGACTGTCGCTCGAGTCCCATAGAACAATGGCCGGCCTGGGAGACTTGGAATGATTCGTATGCCGTTGAAGGCCTGTGCAGCAGTTCTCGCCGCGTTGACGACGCTCGGTGTGGTGGCGCGTACGCCCGCGTCCGAGGCGCAGTCGGTGAGCCGCTTCGCCGCTGATGTGGACACGGCAATCACGCGTGGTCTCGACTACCTCGACCGCTTCGGGGGCTTCACGCTATATCCCGACAACACGGCGTGGGCCGGTTCGGCGACGGGTCTTGTCTCTCTTGTCCTCCTTGAGAAGCGCGTTGATGCGTCGGCGACCGCGGTCAGCCAGGGCTACGCTCGCGCAACTGCGGCAGACAAGCTGAGAATCGATCGCCTCGTCCGCTCGATGTACCTCACGCGGAATCATCCCTTCGAGGCCTACCAGAACGGCTCGGAGTTGATGGGGCTCGCGCTCTATGTGCGGACCGGTGGCCTGCAGTCTCCGATGCCGAACGCGGGCACGGCCGCGCTCGACGCGATGGACCGCGCCGTTGATGAATCTCTCGATCCGATCGACTTCTCGTTCAATCCTCCCAGGCTCGTGGCCACGAGCCAGGACTGGACGGGCTACTGGACGTACAACGAGGCCGGCGGCTACGACGCGTCGGGCACACAGTTCGTGATCGCCGGGCTCTCGGCGGCGCGCGGCGCGTACATGCAGGCCGATCGCGGCGGGCGCCTCGCGAAGATCAACCAGGCGCTGGCGTACACGCGTCAGGTCTATGCGCCCACGGTGAATCCGCTCGACGACCACGGCCTCGTGGGTCAGGCCTGCGCCCCCGGCGGCGTGCTGAGTCCCTCGGAGCGCGGCAAGGGCTACGGTTTTCCGTGGCTCCCGTGCGACCCGGGCCCGGTCGTGCTGGGCATCTCGAATTCGTCGCAGCAGACGGCATCGGGTCTCTGGATCCAGCTCGTCGGTGGCGCGGACCTCAACACTCCCGGCATCCAGGCCTACCTCGAGTGGCTGCGTAACCGCTACCAGCACTCGACGCTGCAGGACCAGCCGTTCGCGCCCCAGTCCTACGGCTACTACCTCTGGACCGCGACCAAGGCCTACGCCTTCCTCGACCGCTCCTCGGCCGAACCGGCCGGCTTCAACCTGAGCACGCAGGACCTCGGCGTGCTTGCGCGATCGCCAATTACCCAGTTCATCTGGTCGCAGGCGCAGCTCCGGATGGATCCCGCGACGGCCGTCCGGCCCGAGACGTTCGGCCCCGGCGGCGCGGGTTACTACGCGGATCCCCGCGAGGCTTCGCGCTGGTACTTCGACTTCGCCTACAACGTCATTTCCCGTCAGTGCTTCGCTGGCGCGCCTGCCGCGTTGACGGTGCCCGCGGGCATTGCCGGCCAGAACGGCATCCCCCTGAACCCCTGCACTGCCGGCGCCGACAGTAACGGCTACTTCGTTCCGGTGAATGGTCGGTGGGACGGCTGGCACGGGAACATCGCCGAACAGGTGTTCCACCTTCTCGTCCTGCAGCGCGCGCTCGGCGGAGGCTGCATCGACTCCGACAACGACGGTCTCTGTGACTCCGAAGACAACTGTCCGGCCGTTGACAACACGGACCAGGCTGACGGCGACGGCGACGGCCTCGGCGACGTCTGCGACAACTGCAATTTCTACAATCCCGATCAGCTCGACTCGGACAACGACGGCGTGGGCGACAGCTGCGCGACGCCACCCACGGTCGAGGCGAACGACGACAGCGGCACCGTGACGACAGCCGGCGGAGTGGCCGTCGTCACCGTGCTGACGAACGACTCGCTGAACAACATCGCCGCGCTTCCGACGGCCGTGAACACCGCGTTCGTCTCGTCGACGCATCCGAATGTCGGCCTCTCCGGCAACAGCGTCATCGTCGCCGCCGACACGCCGGCCGGAATCTATACGCTGGTCTACCGCATCTGCGAAGTGCTCGATCCGGCGAACTGCGACGGTGCCACCGTCACGATCACTGTCACAGACGGCCCGGGTCTGACCATCGACGCGGTCGACGACGCGGCCGCCGTGGTCGACGGGTTCACGGGCAACACGAACGTCCTCGACGTGCTGGCGGACAACGGCAACGGCCCCGACACGCTCGAGGGTGTACCCGGCAACGCCGGCACGGTGACGGTCGTGTCCTTCACGTCGGATCACGCCGGCGTGACGCTCGTCGGCTCGATACTGCATGTCGCACCGGGCACGCCGACGGGCACCTACAACCTGCACTACCGGCTCTGCGCCGCGATCGCGCTGACGCCGTGCGACGAGGCGGACGTGACCGTCCCCGTCGTGATGCCCGGTATCGACGCTATCGACGACGCTGGCGTCGTGGTCAGTGTGGCGATTGGCGGTGTCAGCCTGGCGAACGTCCTCATCAACGACACGCTCGGGCCGATTCCGGCGGCGACCGTCGCCGGGCAGATCGACGTGGTCGAGGTGTCATCGACAGACCCCGGCGTGTCTCTGTCCGGCCTGAGCGTCGTCGTCGCCCCAGGCACGCCGGCTGGCGATCACATCCTCGAGTACGAGATCTGCGAATCGATCAGCATGGGCGCGAACTGCGACACCGCCGTGGTGACGGTTCCGGTGAAGATGGCGATTCTTATCGCCAATGACGACACCGGCCTGACGATCAACGGCGTGACCGGCGGCACGAGCTTCACGAACGTCCTGGTGAATGACACGGAGGACGGCCAGCCCGCGACCGCCGGAAACCTGGACATCGTTGAGATTTCAAGCACCGGACCGTACCTGGACGGTGTTGACGTCAAGGTGGCCCCGGGGACACCGGCAGGGGACCACGAACTGGTCTACGAGATCTGCATCGCGGCCAGCGCGGGCGGAAGCTGCGACGAAGCGACGGTCTTCGTGACGGTCACGGCGGCGGTCATCGACGGCGTCAACGACGCCGGGGCCGGCGTCATCGGCGTATCCGGCGGCCAGTCGATCGCGAACGTGACGGTGAACGACACGCTCAATGGCGTGCTGACCGATCTCTCTCAGGTCACGCTCAGCTACGTCTCCGGATCAGCGGGGCTCTCGCTGAACACGGTGACGGGCGCGGTGTCCGTTGCACCGGGCACACCGGTGTCACCGGTGGGCGTGCCCTACACGCTGACCTACCGCATCTGCGAGAACCTCAACGCCTCGAACTGCGACACCGCTGTCGTCACCGTGCCGGTCACGAGCGCGCCGATCGACGCCGTCGACGACACGGGCAATCCGGTCAACGGCGGGAGTGGTGGCACTGCGCTGTTGTCGGTCGCGCTGAACGACACGCTGAACAGCGTGCCGGTCGTACTCGGCGGCGTGAATCTGACGTACGTCAGCGGCACCCCTGGGCTCACGCTCGACACCGCGCTCGGGTCGGTCGGGGTGTTGGCGGGCACGGCGGCGAACCCGGCCGCGACGCTCACCTACCGGATCTGCGAGAAGGCGAACCCGACGAACTGCGACACGGCCGTCGTGACGGTCCCGGTCCTCGCCGGTGTGATCGAAGCCTTTGATGACACCGCTCCGGCTGCGATCAACGGCGCCGTCGGCGGGTTGGCGCTCCCGAACGTCCTGGTGAACGACGGGCTGAACGGTGCGAACGTCACGCTGGCGAATGTCACGATCGCCTACGTGAGCGGTGACGCCGGCCTCGTGCTGAACCCGGCGACCGGCGCGGTGACCGTGACGCCGGGCACGCCCGCGAATCCCGCCGCGACCCTGACCTATCGCATCTGCGAGATTCTGAATCCGTCGAACTGCGCGGAGGCGGACGTATTCGCCCCCATTTCGGCGCCTCCGATCGATGCCGTCGATGACAGCGGGCTCCCGGTCAATGGCGCGACAGGCGGCGTCAGCTTCGCCAGCGTCTTCGCGGGCGACACGCTCGGCCTCGCGCCGATCGTCCCGGCTGACGTCATCCTCAGCTTCGTGAGCAGCGAGCACCCGAACGTCGGGCTCACGGGTGCCAGCGTCACGGTCGCCCCCGGGACACCGGCAGGCAACTACGTTCTGCGCTATCGCCTCTGCGAGGAGCTGAACCCGGGGAACTGCGACGAAGCGGACGTGCGCGTGACCGTTACGGCGGCCGCAATCGACGCGGTCGATGATGCCGGCGCGTCGGTGAACGGCCTGACCGGGGGCACAGCCTTTACCAACATCCTGCTCAACGACACGCTGGGCGGACAGCCCGTGGCGCCAGGCGCAGTCGAA
Source organism: Vicinamibacterales bacterium (assembly GCA_044356435.1). Lineage (GTDB taxonomy): Bacteria > Acidobacteriota > Vicinamibacteria > Vicinamibacterales > UBA2999 > CANKJK01. The sequence continues at coordinate 6,589 of JBIKWH010000012.1, read as the reverse complement.
GCGACCGTCGTGTCCTCGCATCCGAACGTCACCCTGAGCGGGTTGAACGTCGTCGTGGCGCCGGGGACTGCTGCGGGTCCCTACCAGCTCACGTACCAGCTCTGCGAGCTTCTGAATCCGACCAACTGCGACACGGCGGTGGTGACGCTGAACGTGACGGCCCCGGTCATCGACGCCGTGAACGACACGGGTGTGGCAGTGAACGGCGTGACCGGCGGCCAGAGTGTCGCGGCCGTCTTCGCGAACGACACGCTGAACGGCGCGGCGTTTGCGCCCGCAGACGTGGTGCTGACGCCGGTCAGTTCGACGCATCCGAACGTCGGCTTCACGGGCACCGGCACGGAAGTAGCCGTCCTGCCGAACACGCCCGCTGGCAACTACCTGGTGCGCTACCGGATCTGCGATGTGGTGAACCCGACGAACTGTGACGAGGCGGATGTCACGGTTCCGGTGCTCGCAGCGGCCATTGACGCGGTGAACGACACCGGCGTCTCCGTGAACGGCTTGCTGGGCGGAACGAGCTTTGTCGGCGTGCTCGATAACGACACGTTGAACGGCGCGCCAGCGACGTCAGGCGCGGTGTTGACGTTCGTGAGCGCGACGCATCCTGGCATCACGCTCGTCGGGTCCGATGTGATCGTGGCGCCAGGCACGCCCGCGGCGAGCCATAGCCTGGTCTATGAGATCTGCGAAGCGCTGAACCCGACGAACTGCGACACGGCCACGGTCACGGTCCCCGTGGCCGCTGCGGTCATTGACGCAGTGAACGATGCCGGCGCCTCGGTGAACGGCCTGCTTGGCGGTCTCGCATTGGCGGATGTGCTGACGAACGACACGCTGAACGGCTCGGCCGCGACGCTGGCGAATGTCACGCTGTCCTTCGTCAGCGGCACGGCGGGCCTCACACTCAACCCGGCGACGGGTGCGGTGACGGTCGCGGCGGGCACGGCGGCCAATCCGGCGGCGACGCTGACGTATCGCATTTGCGAAATCCTGAACGCGGGCAACTGCGACGACGCGGCGGTGACGGTGCCGATCACCGCGGCGGTCATCGACGCGACCGACGACCTCGGGATGTCGATCGTGGGTGCGGCGGGCGGCCAGGCAGTGGCGAATGTGCTGGTGAACGACACGCTGAATGGCGCGGCGGCGACGCTGGCGAACGTCACCCTGTCCTTCGTCAGCGGCACGGCGGGCCTCACGCTCAACCCGGCGACGGGCGCGGTGACGGTGGCGGCGGGCACGGCGGCGAATCCTGCGGCGACGCTGACGTATCGCATCTGCGAGATCCTCAACCCGTCGAACTGCGACGACGCGACAGTGACGGTGCCCATTCTGGCGGGAGCGATCGTTGCGGTCGACGACGCTGGAGCCTCGGTCAATGGCGCCACGGGCGGCCAAGCGCTGGCGACCGTGCTGACGAACGACACACTGAACGGTGTGGCGGCGGGGCTCGCGGACGTGACCCTTGCGTTCGTCAGTGGTCCAGCCGGCCTGAGCCTGAACCCGGTCACGGGCGAGGTGACCGTCGCGGCCGGGACAGCGGCCTCTCCGGTGGGTTCGCCTTATCAGCTGACGTATCGCCTCTGTGAGGGGATCAACCCGGGCAATTGCGACGAAGCGGTCGTGACGGTGCCGGTGACCGCTCCGGCGATCGACGCGACCAATGACAGCGGGTCCGCAAACAGCCTGACCGGCGGCACGGCGGTTGCCAACGTTCTGGTCAATGACACGCTGAACAGCGCCCTGGTCGCAGCCGGCCTTGTGACCACGACCCAGGTCTCGACGTCCCACGCCGGCGTGACGCTGAGCGGGACGAGCGTCGTGGTTGCCGCCGGAACGCCGGTGGGCACCTATACGCTGACCTACTCGATCTGCCAGAACCTGAATCCGTCCAACTGCGACCAGGCGGTGGTGACGGTGACGGTCAGCGCTCCAGCGATCACCGCGGCCGATGACAGCGGTAGCGCGAATGGCCTGACTGGTGGGACCGCGGTCGCGGACGTCATTACGAACGACACGCTGAACGGCACGCCGGTGTCCTCCACGGCCGTGACGGTGTCGCAGGTGTCCACATCGCACGCCGGGGTAACGCTGAGCGGCCGTAGCGTGGTCGTCGCAGCCGGAACACCGGCTGGCACCTACACCCTGGTGTATTCGCTCTGCGAAGTGACGAACCCGACCAACTGCGACGAAGCGACGGTGACCGTGACCGTGACCGCGCCGGTCATCGACGCGGTGAATGACGCCGGTGCGGCCGACGGATCGACGGGCGGCACGGCGGTGGCCGACGTACTTGGGAACGACACGTTGAATGGCACGCCGGTCTCATCGACGGCCGTGACAGTCTCACAGGTGTCCACGTCGCACGCGGGCGTGACGCTCAGTGGGAGCAGTGTCGTGGTTGCGGCCGGCACTCCGGCTGGTTCCTATACGCTGACCTACTCGATCTGCGAGATCGCCAATCCGTCCAACTGCGACACGGCGACGGTGACCGTGACCGTGACGGTGCCGAACAAGGTGCCGACGGGCGTCGACGACGAGGTCTCAACGAACGAGGACACGCCCGTGACCGCGTCGGCCGCGACCAACGACACGCTGGGCGATGGCACACACACGTGGGAGCTTGTAGGCACCAATGGGGGCGCCGCCCACGGCACGGTGACGATCACGTCGGCTGGCATCTACACCTACACGCCGGCTGCGAACTACCACGGCGTTGACGTCTTCAGCTACCGGGTGTGTGACGCCGACGGAGACTGCAGCCAGGCGCGCGTGACGGTCACGATCAACACCGTCGATGACCTGCCTGCGGCGGCTGTTGACACCAACACCACCCGGGCTGGCGTGGCGGTGAGCGCGTCGGCTGCGACGAACGACACGCAGTCGGGCGATGGCGGCAACGTATGGACCCTGGTGGGAACCAACGGCGGCAGTACGAACGCGACCGTGACGATGACCGCGGCCGGCGTCTACACCTACACGCCCAACGCGGGCTTCGTCGGGACCGACACGTTCACCTATCGACTCTGTGACGCCGACGGCGATTGCGTGACGGCGACGGTGACCATCACGGTCACGAATCGGCCGCCGGATGCGGTGAACGACTCCGCGACCACCAATGCGGGCACGCCGGTGACGATCACCGTGCTCTCAAACGACAGCGACCCGGATGGGGACACGCTGACGGTCACGACCTACACGTCGCCGACCAGCGGGACGCTCGTCAAGACGGGCAACACGTTCACCTATACGCCTGCGGCCGGGTTCACGGGGACCGTGACCTTCACCTACACGGTCAGTGACGGCAAGGGCGGGACGGACACCGCGACGGTGACGATCCTGGTCAAGTCGACCGGCACCTGCGACAACGGCAGTGACGACCACAGCAGCGACGGCAACAGCAGCGACGACCGCAGCAGGGACGGTAAGAGCGGGAAGTCCGGCAGCCGCAGCGGCAAGAGCCGCGACGGGAAGAGCGGCGATGGCCGGAGTGGCGACGACAAGAGCTGCGACGACAACAGCAGCGACGACCACAGCAGCGACGACCACGGCAGCGACGACCACGGCAGCGACGACAGCTCAGGCGGTCATCACAACGACAAGTGCAAGGGCAACAAGGGCCACGGTCATCACGAGAGCGATGGTTGTCCGACGGGGACACACAAGCGGCGCATGACGGGCGGCGGCAGTGTCTTCACCTCCGCGAAGGCACGGGTCACGCACGGGATGGAGTTGCACTGCGACATCAAGGACAAGCCGAACAACCTGGAAGTCAACTGGGGAAATGGCGAGAAGTTCAAGCTCTCGTCCTTGACGACCGTGCGTTGCACAGACGAGCCCGGTATCGGCCCTCGTCGTCCGATTGCGGGTTTCGACACGATGGTCGGGACCGGAACGGGCTCCTATAAGGGCCAGTCAGGTGCGACTGTGAGCTTTACGTTCACCGATGCCGGTGAACCCGGAAGGGCCGACGTGGCTTCGATCACGGTCAAGGACGCCGGCGGCAAGACCGTGCTCACCGTGAGCGGGCCCGTGTCGAACGGCAACCAGCAGGCCCACGGCGGCTAGACCGCCTCGGCGCGGCCAAGCGGGTTCATCCAGGCCCGCCCCTTATCGGGGCGGGCCTTTGCCGTCTCCGGGGCGCCCAGCCGACGCCATTCCCCCTCGCGGGCACCGGTGGTACAGTCACCATCGCTCATGCCTGCGGCAGATAACAGACCTCATCTGACAGACCCGATGCGCGTGGACGTCGGCCGCCTCTCGCGCCGGCTTCTTCTCTGCTGTGTCGGGGCCGTGGTGTTCCTCTGGTTGCTTGACTACTTCGTCAACTATTCCGAGTGGACGAACATCGGTGCGATTCGGCGCATGACCAACATGACGCGAGAGGATGGGCTCGCGTCCTGGTTCCAGGTCACGCAAACGCTCCTGACCGGGCTGACCGCGCTGTTGATCTGGACATCGGTGCGTCATCGGTCAACAGACCGCTGGCAGGTGCGCGGCTGGTTCGTCGTGGCCCTGTTCTTTCTGTATCTGGCAGTTGACGACGGCGCCCAGGTTCATGAGCGGATCGGCACAGCGTTCGACACGCTCCGCGAGCGCGGCATCGGCCCAGGGGTGCTCTTTCCCAGCTATGCGTGGCAGATCCTCTTCGTGCCCCTGCTCGGGGCAGTCGGACTCTTCATCTTTGCTTTCCTGTGGACGGCACTGGGTACACAGCGAGGGCGTGCCGCTGTCATCCTCGCGATTCTTCTTCAGGCGACCGCCGTTGGACTGGACTTCCAGGAAGGGCTGGCCCCTGACCATCCGCTGAACGTGTACGCCGCGATCGTCAGCCGGTGGGATTTCACGGAGTTCGCAGACCAGCAGTTCGGAGAGACGCCGTTCGATGCGGTGACGCACTTCTCGCAGTCGCTCGAGGAAGGCATCGAGGCGCTGTCGATCTCGATCTTCTGGGCGCTCTTCGTTCGGCATCTGGCGAAGGAGCCCCAGGCCATCGCCTTCCGGTTCTACGAGAAGCGCGCCGACTGACCCAGTCGGCTGACCCGTCGACCTGCGCAACCTCTGCACACGCGGTGAATGGCAACTGGACAACACGTCGCGCTGTCGATATGAATAATCGTTTGGATGCACACGTTTGCGCGCGCGCGTCGGGCTTGTTTCGTTCTCCTTAGCCTCGTCATACCTCCGACGGCGGCCATCGCCCAGCCGGTCAGGGCAGGAGGCGTCAGCGGCGTCGTCCGTGACGCCCAGGGCACGGTCCTTCCCAACGTCCCGGTGGACGTCGCGTGCGGATTTCTCCGTGCCCACGTGCAGACGGATTCGTCGGGCGCGTTCACCTTCTCCGGCCTGCCCGCAGGCCCATGCGTCATATCTTCCCGCGCCATGCTGCTCGCCGCGGCCGAGGCCCGCGTAATGGTCAAGGCCGGGTCGACCGCGACCGTCGATCTCGCGCTGGCCGTCCGGGGCTTCGGGGATGCGGTGTCCATCACCGCGGCGCGTGGTGATGCCGAGGAGCGGTTTGCGTCGCCGCAGTTCACTTCGGTGCTCACGGCGAACGAGATCGGGATGCAGCCGTACTATCTGCTACCCCAGGCGCTTCGTGACCAGCCCGGCGTTCTCCTGCAGCAGACGACGACGGCGCAGGCCTCGCCCATCCTGCGTGGCTTCACGGGGCAGAGCAACGTATATCTGGTCGACGGCGTCCGCTTCAACGTTTCGACGTGGCGCCCTGGCCCGAGCCAGTACATGGCGTGGATCAATTCCGCCGTTGCAGACCGGATTGAAATCGTCCGTGGCCCATCCGGCGTGCAGTACGGATCCGATTCGCTCGGCGGTACCATCAACATCCTCACGGTCGCCCCTGACTTCAGCGCCGGAGGTGTCAAGGTTGGGGGCGCGATCGAGTTCGGCGCAACCACCGCCGCCCGGAGCGGAAACGGGCAGGGCACGATTTCCGTGAGCCTCCCTCGGGCCGCGTTTCTCGTCGGTGCATCTACGATGACCGTCGGTGACCTTCGCGCCGGCCGCGGGCTCGACTCGCATGCCGCCGTCACGCGATTCCTGGGGCTTCCGTCGACCGAAGTCAACGGCGAGCGCCTTCCCGCCAGCGGTTTCGACCAGACTGGGGCGTTCATCTCGGGTCGAATTCAGGCCGGCACCAGGGGCCTTGCCAGCATTTTCTACGCGCACGAAAGCCAGACGGGCGCGAACCGGTATGACCGACTCGACGGCGGTGACGGCCTGTACCGATCCGGCTTCGAGCCGCAGCTCTTGGACTTCGCCATTTTCCGATATCGAACGGCGAGCGTAGCCGGGCTGGACGAAGTCGCAGGCACGTTCTCCGTCAACAGACAGGAGGACGGCCGCTACGAACAGACGCGTCCGACCGCTGTGCTCGACGCGCAGCGGGCGACCACCACCGCGCTCGGCTATCAGCTCGAGGCGAGAAAGCGGGTCGGCGCCCACTCCGCAACCGGTGGCGTCGAGCTGTTCGACGAACAGATCTCGGCGACCCGAACACAGCGCAATCCGGTCACGGGTGTCGTGACACCGAACCGGCCGGACGTCCCCGAGGGGACGTCCTACC
>JBIKWH010000239.1:0-4157 GCA_044356435.1 Vicinamibacterales bacterium | reverse complement strand
CTTGCGGATGAGCGTGGCGTCCGCGAGGGGGTAGAGATACGCAAAGGCGTCGATGTCCACCCGGCTGGCCTGTCGGTTGAAGAACAGCGTGTCGCTCTTGATTGCGTAGAGCATCGCGGTGGCGGTGCGCTCGGAAATCTTCTCGTCGACGGCGCGCAGGTGCTCGGTGAGGATGGTGCACGTGGAGCCGTAGTCGGTGCGCACGTCCTTGAAGACGGGCCGGTAGCCGGGCTGCTCCGGGTGGTGGTCGATCACCAGGTCGACATGGCCGACCTTGTCCCCGAAGTAGGCGGGCTGCACATCCACCAGCGCGACGCGGTCGTACGCGGCGAGCGACTCGGTCGTCACCGGCTCGACGTGGATGTCGAGCATCTGCTGCATACGAAGGTTCTCGGGCCGGGTCACGCCGCGGAAGGCGCCGATCTTGGCCGTGCTGCGCGTGCGCCTCAGCGCGGTGCGGAGGGCCAGGCCGCTGGCCATGGCGTCCGGGTCGGGGTCGTTGTGCAGCAGGATGAGGACGCGACTGGCGTCCTCGAAGTAGTGCCGGTACTGCTGGACGCGGAGGCGGGTGAGGGACCGGCTGAACTCGGTGGCCAGCGCCGATCCGAAGAGCTCCCCTGGCGTGAGGTAGCTGACGTCGGGGAAGCGCTTCTTGAGCTGCTCCTCCCGCTTGTGCGCGGCGGATCCGCCCGAGGCGCCGAGCACGTAGACCAGCGTGCCGCCGGCATGGTGCGCGGCCTCGATGATGGGGATGAGCCGCTGGCGGCCGTCGTCCTCGATGATGACGGCGGTGCCGGGCATCAGGTCGGCCTTGATGAAGAGCGCCGCCTTTTCGGGATCGCCGACGGTCACGGGAAAGCCGGCGGCGCGGATCTTCCGGGCGACGGTCGCGCTCTGCACGAGGAATTCGAGGTCATAACCGGTACTCAACGCCTCGTTGAGCATCCGGATCACGATCTCGTTCTGGCACACGGCGAGGCAACGCATCGCAGCGGCGATTATACCGGTGACACCGTTCCGGCTCGGCGGCTGGTGGCACCGAGGACGTAGTACCATCCTCTGTTCCGCGACACCCCACAGAGCCCGCCGTAGAGCCATGACCCCGACTCAAGGACGCTTCTCGCTGGTCAGTGATTTCGAGCTGCAGGGGGACCAGGTGCGCGCTGTTCCCGAGCTCAGGGATGGGCTGAACCGGGGCGACCGCTTCCAGACGCTGCTGGGCGTGACCGGATCGGGCAAGACGTTCACGATGGCGCGGGTCATTGCCGACGTGAACCGGCCGGCGCTGGTGATGGCGCACAACAAGACCCTGGCTGCGCAGCTCTACCAGGAGTTCCGGCGCTTCTTCCCGCATAACGCCGTCGAGTATTTCGTCAGTTACTACGACTACTACCAGCCGGAAGCCTACGTCCCCTCCACGGACTCGTACATCGAGAAGGAAGCGACGATCAACGACGAGATCGACCGCATGCGCCTCTCGGCCACGCGGTCCCTCTTCGAACGCCGCGACGTGATCCTGGTCGCGAGCGTGTCGTGCATCTACGGCCTTGGTTCACCGGAGGCCTACTACGGCATGCTCCTGCCGCTCGAGGTCGGCCAGCGCATCCCCAGGGATCAGGTGCTTCGGAAGCTGGTCGAGATCCAGTACGAACGGAACGACACGGAGTTCGGGCGCGGCACTTTCCGCGTCAGGGGCGATGTCGTGGAGGTCTATCCCTCCTACGAAGAGCGCGCGCTCCGCATCGGTCTCTTCGGGGACGAGATCGACGAGCTGGTGGTCTTCGACCCGATCACCGGCAAGTCCATCCGGCGGCTGGAGAAGGTCGCCGTGTATCCGAAGTCCCACTTCGTCACGTCGCGGGACAAGACGAAGCGTGCCGTGGAGACGATCAAGGACGAGCTGGTCGAACGGCGCACGGACCTGGAGAAGGAAGGGAAGCTGCTCGAGGCGCAGCGCCTCCACCAGCGGACGATGTTCGACCTGGAGATGATCAAGGAGATCGGGTACTGCCACGGGATCGAGAACTACTCGCGGCACCTGACGGGACGCACGGCCGGTGAGCCGCCGCCGACGCTGCTGGACTACCTGCCTGACGACGCGATGGTGATCATCGACGAGAGCCACCAGACCATTCCGCAGATCCGGGGCATGTATGCCGGCGACCGCTCCCGGAAGGAAGTACTGGTGTCCTACGGCTTCCGTCTGCCCTCGGCGCTGGATAACCGCCCGCTGAACTTCGCGGAGTGGGAGCAGCGCGTGGGCCAGGTGGTCTTCGTGTCGGCCACGCCGGGCCCCTACGAGCTGACGCAGTCGAAGGGGGTCGTGGTGGAGCAGATCATCCGGCCGACGGGCCTGATGGACCCGCCGATCGAGATTCGCCCGGTCAAAGGCCAGGTGGACGACCTCCTCGGCGAGATTCGCATCAGGGCCGCGCGCCGGGAACGCGTGCTCGTGACGACCCTGACCAAGCGGATGGCGGAGGACCTGACCAGTTACTTCCAGGAACTGGGCGTGAAGGTGCGCTACCTGCACTCGGACATCGACACGCTGGAGCGGGTGGAGATCCTTCGCGACCTCCGAAAGGGCGTCTTCGACGTCCTGGTCGGCATCAACCTGCTTCGCGAGGGACTGGACCTGCCGGAAGTCTCGCTGGTGGCCATTCTGGACGCCGACAAGGAGGGCTTTCTGCGCTCGGCTGGGTCCCTCATCCAGACCTCCGGCCGGGCGGCCCGCCACGTCGAGGGCCGGGTGCTGATGTACGCCGACCGGGTCACGGATTCGATGAAGCACTGCCTGGCGGAAACAGAGCGCCGGCGGACGGCCCAGGCGGCGTACAACACCGAGCACGGCATCACGCCCACCTCGGTTATCCGGGGCATCGACGACGCGCGTCTGAGCATTTATGACAGGGATTACTCGACAGTCGAGGTTCCGGAGTCCGAGGCGGAGGTCTTCCACACCCGGGCCGAGCTGGACGCCCGCATCCGCGAGGTCGAGAAGGAGATGAAGGCCGCCGCCGGGAACCTGGACTTCGAGAGAGCGGCCTCACTCCGCGATATCCTGAAGGGACTCCGAACGCGGGATCTGGGTGTGGTACCCGGACCGGCGGTCGGTAACTGACGGACCGACGTGCTCATACGCGTACTCAAGTCGATGGTGCAGGAGGTGCAGGAATACGTGCAGCTCTGTGGCTCCGCCATCAGCCGCACGTTTTCCAGGCCGTTCTACCGGCACGATTTCATCGAGCAGCTCGAGGCCATCGGGATGGGCTCGCTGACGGTCGTGCTGTTGACGGGCTTCTTCACGGGCGCGGTGCTCGCCCTGCAGTCCGGCATGACGCTGGACCAGTTCGGCGCGCGGCCGTTTGTCGGGCGGTTGATCAGCGCCTCGATGATCAAGGAGCTGGGTCCGGTGCTCACGGGCCTGATGCTCGCCGGGCGCGTCGGCTCAGGCATCGCGGCGGAGTTGGGCTCGATGGTGGTCACGGACCAGGTGAGCGCGCTGCGCGCCCTCGGCACGGACCCGATCCGGAAGCTCGTGGTGCCGCGGCTGCTCGCCGGCACCCTCATGGCTCCGGTGCTGACGGTCATCGCCGATACGGTGGGTATTGTCGGCGGCTGGCTCATCGCGGTCTACCAGCTCCGGGTGGCGTCGAGCCTCTACTGGAAGTCGGTCATTGAGGGCCTCTACATTCAGGACGTCTGGATGGGGCTGACCAAGCCGTTCATTCTCGGTTTCGTGATCGTGAGCATCGGCTGCTACGTGGGTCTGAAGACGAAGGGTGGCACGCAGGGCGTCGGCCGGGCCACGACCAACGCCGTGGTGGCGTCGTCCGTCATGGTGATCGCCGTCGACTTCTTCGTGACGCGGCTGCTGTTCTCGCTGATCTACTGATGGTGGAGCGCGCCACGGCGGCACGGGGCGGCACGGCGGCGCCCGCGGAAGATCGGCCGATGCTGGTCTTCGACAAGGTCTCGCTCGCGTTCGACGACAAGGTCGTGCTGCGCGAGGTCAGCTTCACGCTGCTCGAAGGCCACACGAAGCTCCTGCTCGGTGCCAGCGGGTCGGGGAAGTCCACGATCCTCAAGCTGCTGCTGGGGCTCCTGAAGCCGGACGGCGGGGAGATCTGGGTGCGCGGCGCGCGCGTGGACGGGAT
>JBIKWH010000437.1:0-2638 GCA_044356435.1 Vicinamibacterales bacterium | reverse complement strand
TGAAGCCGGGAGGCACGGGCAGCCCGATCCGGCACATCTCAGCAAGGTTGGCGCCCTTGCCACCGAGGAGCGGCTTCATGGACCCGTTGCCGTCAGTCCGCTTGCCGAACTGATAGACGAACTGGCCGGCCTTCGCGGCGGTCGTCCGCGGCGCGGCTTTCTTCGGCGCGGCCTTCGTGACGACCTTTTTCACAACCTTCGTCTTCTTGACGCCCGTCTTCACAGCGCTCGCCTTCCTTGCGCTGGTCTTCTTGGCGTTGGTCTTCTGTGCGCTCTTCGCCTTGCTCGTCTTCTTCGCCATTGCCGCTCCGTTATTCCGCCACGATCTCTGAAATATCGGCGATCCGCACGACCAGGTCCCGCAGCCCCGCCATCACCTGCAGCCGGGTATCGCGCACGGCGACGTCCTCGGCCATCACCATCACATCGTCGAAATACTTCGCCACGAAAGGCTGCAGCCCCGCAATGTCCTTCAGCGCGGCCAGATACTGCCCGTTCTTCTCGGCCTCGTCGATCACGGCGACGCGCGACGCCACGTAGCCAATCAGATCCCGCTCGGCCGCGTCCGGCGCGGTCGACGCGTAGCTCGTGAGGCCGTCCCAGCCGCGCGTGAACGCCACGCCCTTCGAGATATTCTTCACGCGCTTGACCGCCTCGGCCAGCAGCCGGAACTCCTGCTGCGCCGAGAACTCGGCCAGCACGGCGAGCGTCCGCTTCGCCCGCGCCACATCCAGCGCGTCGAGCGACCGCGCCGCCACGGCCCGCGCGTTGCGCACGTCGAAGCCACGCTGCTCGAACAGATACAGCACGCGCTCGACGAGGAAGGCCTGAATGGCGTCCTTCGCCTCCGCGTCGACGGTCCACGGCTCGCCCGCCTTGCCCACCAGCTGTCCGAGCGTGATGCGGGCCGTGATGCCCGTGACCTCCTGCAGGTCCGCCAGAATCTTCACGGCGCCCTGCGCCTGACGACGGAGGCCAAGCGGGTCGCGTGAACCCGTGGGACGCTCGCCCGCGGCCAGCATGCCGACAACCGAATCGAGCTTGTCGGCCAGGGCCACCGCCGCCCAGGTCACAGCCGCCACGCCCAGCTCCGCGCTCGAGGGCGCCGCCGCCGCGTCCACGCCGATCGGCAGGTAGTGGTAATAGATCGCCTTCCAGACGGCGTCGGGCAGGCCTTCCTGGCGGGCGTAGATACCGCCCATCGTGCCCTGCAGCTCCGTCAACTCGCGCACCATGTCTGTGCCGAGGTCGGCCTTCGCCAGGCGGCCAGCCACGCGGGCCGCGTCGGCCTGCTCCGGCTTGCCGAACACCTCCCCGGCGATCCAGCCGGCGAGCACGGAGACGCGCTCCGCCTTCTCCTTGTAGCTCCCGAGCTTCTTGTGGAACAGGATGGTCGAGAGTCGCTCGATGCGGGATTCGAGCGTGGCCTTGCTGTCCTCTTCCCAGAAGAACTGCGCGTCCCGGAGTCGGGCCACCAGCACGCGCTCGGAGTTGCGCGCCACGACCTCGGGCTTCTCGGACTCGATGTTCGTCACGGCGAGGAACGCGGGCTTCAGCGCGCCCGCGTCGTCCACCACCGGGAAGTAGTGCTGGTGGTGAATCATCGTCGTGGTCAGCACTTCCTCCGGCAGCTTCAGAAACTCCGCCGGATAGTGGCCGGCCACGACGCACGGATACTCGACGAGGTCAGGGACTTCCTGCAGCAGGCTCGACTGCGCCGCCACGGCCTGGCTCACACGCCCGCCAAGACGCCTGGCGTGGCTCTCGAGCTCGCGCTTGATGCGCTGTTCGCGCTCCCGGCGATCGAGGATGACGAAGTTCTCCAGCAGACGCGACTCGTAGTCCTCGAAGGTCTTCACCTTCACGGCGCGGCCCGAGCGGCCACTCGTTGTCTGGAAACGATGCCCGTAGGTGTTCGCGCCGGACGCCACGTCCTGCACCTGCGGCCCCTCCGCGTTCTCGGTACGGCGGATGACGAACGGCACCACGCGGCCGCCGTAGAGCAGCACCAGCCAGCGGATCGGCCGGGCGAACACGAGGTCGCCCTTGCCGTCGTCCAGATACGCGTCCCACCGCATCTGCTTCGGAAAATTGAAGTCGCGCAGCAGCCCGGCCATCACGTCGCCGAGCACATCCACCGTCGCCTTGCCCCGCTGCTGCAGCCGGCAGGCGAGGTAGGTGCCCTTCGGTGTCTCCTCCCGCAGGAGCGCTGTCACCTCGACGTTGTTCTTCTTCGCGAAGCCGACGGCCGCGGGTGTCGGCTGCCCTTCCGCGTTGAACGCGGCGGAGACAGGCGGCCCCATGACCAGCTCTTCCTTGTCCGTCTGACGCTCGGCCAGCCCGACGACACGTGCGGTCAGGCGCCGGGGCGTGCTGAACACCTCCACGTCAGACGGTTGCGGCAGACGCGCGTCGGCCAGGCGTGCCGTGAGGTGCTTCTTCAACTGCGCCGTCAGTCCCGGCAGCCAGCTCGCCGGAATCTCCTCGCAGCCGATCTCGATCAACAGTTCCCGGTCCACGTCAGCGTTCTCCGGCGGGCGCCTGGATCGACTCGGCGTAGGCGCGCGCGATTTTCACACTCAACTGGCGCACGCGCAGGATGTACGCCGTGCGTTCGGTCACTCCGATGCTGCCGCTG
>JBIKWH010000360.1:0-3106 GCA_044356435.1 Vicinamibacterales bacterium | reverse complement strand
ATGTTCGACGCGTGGCTGCGCGCCTACGACGTGACGCTGCGGTTCAGCCTGCGCTACAGGGCCGCGACCCTCCTCTTCTCGTTCGCGCTCTTCGGGGCGACCTATTACCTGTATCGCCTCACGCCGGTCGGCTTTCTTCCGAGCGAGGACAAGGGGCGCTTTGCCGTGAGCGTCGAGGCCATTCAGGGCATCGGCTACCGGGACATGCTGCGCCACCAGTTCATGGTCGCCGACGTGTTGCTCAAGGACCCGAACATCGCGACGTTCGGAGGCGTCGTCGGGTCGGGCGGCCCGAACGCGTCGATGAACAACAGCCGATTCCTCATCGACCTGAAGCCCAGGCACGACCGGAAGTCGGTCGACGAGATCATCGCCGGTCTGCGTCCCAAGCTCGCGCAGGTGCCAGGCGTCCGCACGTTCCCTGTGAACCAGCCGCCCATCTCGCTCGACCGGTTCGGCCGCACGCTCTACACGCTCACGCTGCAGCACTCGGATACCGACGAACTCTACCGGTGGGCGCCCGTCTTCGAGCAGAAGATGCGGTCGATGCCCGAACTGATGGATGTCACCTCCGACCTGCAGCTCCGAAACCCGCAGATCCGCGTGGAGATGAACCGCGACCTGATCTCGACGCTGGGCCTCTCGGCCACGCAGGTGGAAACGGCGCTGTACAACGCCTACGGTTCGCGGCAGGTGTCCCAGATCTACGCGCCCAACAACCAGTATCAGGTCGTGCTCCAGGTCGCTCCGGAGTTTCAGGAGAACCCCGCGGCGCTCCAGCTCCTGCACGTCCGTTCGCGGAACGGCAACCTGGTCCCCCTCAACTCGGTGGCGCGCGTGCGGACCGACTTCGGCCCGCAGGCCATCGGCCACGTCGGCCAACTTCCGGCCGTGACCATCGGCTTCAACCTGCAGGACGGGACCTCGCTCGGCGACGCCGTGCCGCTCGTCAAGGCCGCGGCGGCAGAGACACTCCCCTCGAGCATCAACCTGGCCTTCCAGGGCACGGCCCAGGTGTTTCAGTCCTCACTGTCGGGCATCGGTCTCGTGCTGATCATGGCCATCGTCGTGATCTACATCGTGCTGGGCATCCTGTACGAGAGCTTCACGCACCCGCTGACGATTCTCTCGGGCCTGCCCTCGGCGGCGTTCGGCGCGCTGCTCACGCTGCTGATCTTCAAGACGGAGATGAGCCTCTACGCCATGGTCGGCGTGATCATGCTCGTCGGGCTGGTGAAGAAGAACGGCATCATGATGGTGGACTTCGCCGTCGAGGCGCAGCGGAAGGAGGGCAAGACCCCGGCGGAGGCGATCCACGAGGCCTGCGTCGTCCGCTTCCGGCCCATCATGATGACGACGATGGCGGCACTGGTGGGCACGCTGCCGATCGCGGTGGGCTACGGCGCCGGCGGCGAAGCGCGGCAGCCGCTCGGTCTCGCGGTTGTGGGTGGCCTGCTCGTCTCGCAGTTCCTGACGCTCTACATCACGCCGGTGTACTACGTGTATATCGAGCAGGCCCGGATGTCCTTCTCGCGCCGCAAGAGCGCCACGAAGGCGGTCGCGGCGACGGCGTAAAGCCGCAGCGCGGGCGCTTCTCTAGGCCAGCAGCTCCTTCACGTTCACCCAACGCCCTTCGCGGCCGCTCGTCTCGGCGGCCTCGATGGTGGCGTGCGCCTGCAGCGCCTGGGCAAAGCCTGGGCGGGACGCGCGGCCGTCGCGGATCGCGCCGAGCATGTCGGCGAATGCGAGTGCCATGCCGTAGCGCGGGCCCACCGTCCAGGCCGAGCCCGCCGGTGCGGCGATGTCGATGCCGGGCGTGGACCGGAGACGCTCCGGCACCTCCAGCTCGGTCGCCATCATCTCGCCGAGCTTCGCGCGGAAGACGCGCGTGTCGTTGGTCGGCATGCCGGGCCCTTCCAGCACCAGCCGTCCCTTGCTGCCGAACGCGTCGAGGAGGAACCCGCGCCCACCCACCGCGCACCAGGCCGGCGCGAGCACGCCCATGCCGCCGCCAGCGAACCTCAGCAGCACGTTGGCCGTGTCCTCGACCTGCGGCACGACGACCTGGCCGTTGTCCGTGAACGTCCACTCCTTCAGGCAGATGTCGTTCTGCGCGACGACCGAATCCACCGGCCCGAACAGGAAGTGCAGGACGTTGAGCGCGTGCGACCCGAGGTTCCGGAGCGCGCTGCAGCCGGCGTCCTTGTTCCAGAACCAGTTGTACGGAAAGGTCGACACCTGCGTGTTGAAGAGCGAGAGCTGCAGCGTGCAGGTGACCGAGTACAAGTCGCCGACGGCACCGTCCTCGATGAGTTCTCTCGCGAACGCAATCGGCGGCAGGTACTCGGAGTAGGCGTCAACGGACCCGACCCGCCCGGCCTTCGTCGCAGCGGCGGCGAGGTCCCGCGCATGCGGCATTGAATCCGCGAACGGGATGCCGTTGTAGACGTGTTTGCCGGCCGCGAAGGCCGCCATGCACATGTCGTAGCGCAGGTTGGGACGCGTACCGACATCGACGATGTCGATGTCCGGGTGCTGCACCATCTCGCGGTAGTCCCAGAACGGCATGGGGATGCCGTTGGCCTTGGCCGCCGCCTCGGCCGTGTCCTGATGGGCGGTACAGATACCCACGACCTCCACGTCCGGATTCGCCCGCCAGGCGGGCAGGTGGGCCGCAACGCCCCAGTTGGCGCTGATGATGCCGACACGCTGCCTGGACATGCTCGAAGGCTCCCTGACTCCCGGGTTGCGGGTGACGCTAGTGCAGACGGCTGTGGCCAGCCGCGGTAGGACTCAGGCGCATCCGGGCCACGCTGCCCAACGCGATGATGAGCGCCACCACCATGATGGCCGCCGCGCCGGTGAACGGGGCCACCGCGCCGAAGCGGTCGAAGGCCGCGCCGCCGGCGAACGGACCGATGATGCGCGCCAGGCTCGAGACCGACTGGGAGACACCGAGCACGCCGCCCTGATCGTCCGCGCTCGTGATGCGGGATATGAGCGAACTGACAGAGGGATTATTGAAACCGTTGCCAATGGCCAGCAGCGCGCAGGCGACGAGGAGCCCCGCCGTCGACGTGACGAGCGGCAGGAGCGCCAGGCCCGC
>JBIKWH010000032.1:0-11233 GCA_044356435.1 Vicinamibacterales bacterium | reverse complement strand
GCGGGCATGAGGCGCTGCTCGCCGAACCGTTTCGCCAACCGCCCGACCAGGCCACCCTGCACCATCGTCAGCACGACGCCGACAAACGCGAACACGTAGCCGATGTTGCTCGGCGTGAAGCCGAAGCGCCGTTCACCGAAGAGCGCGAAGGTCGCCTCGAAGCTGGAGAAGGCGCCCGTCACGAGGAAGAAGATCAGCAGGAGCTGCGGCAGTCCGGGGCGTGTCAAAGCGTTGGTCAGCGCCTTCAGGCGCGACACGCGCGGACGCGCCACCGACGACACGACCCTCGACTCCGGCAGCACGAAGCACGCCGCCACGAAGTTCACGAACGAGAGTGCGCCCGCGAAGAGCGGCGGCACCGCCGGCCCGAAGCCGCTCAGCAGACCGCCGATGGCCGGGCCGAAGATGAACCCGAGGCCGAACGCCGCGCCGATCAGCCCCATCCCCTTTGCCCGGTTCTCAGGAGTGGTCACATCGGCCATGTAGGCCTGCGCCGTGGCGATGTTGGCGCCGGCAATGCCCGCCAGAATCCGCGCGACGAACAGCACCGCCAGCGATTCGGCAAGGCCGAAGACGAGGTAGCAGACCGCTGATCCGAACAGCCCGATCAGGATCACCGGCTTTCGTCCGATGCGGTCCGACAGCCGACCCCAGAACGGCGCGAACAGGAACTGCATCAGCGAGAACGACGCCTGCAGCATGCCGACCACCATCGCGCTCGCGCCGAAGTGCTCCGCGTAGAACGGCGCCAGCGGAATGACGATGCCGAATCCAATCAGGTCAATGAAGACCGTCATGAAGATGATGGTGATTGGGGTCATGCGCGGCGGAAGCGGTTCAGTATGCCGGAAGACCCGGTGTCACTGGCGTGGTGCGCTCGTAGGTCACGAACGCGAACGGCAGGTCGCCCTCTGCGTGCGGCTCCCGCGCAACCTCGCGGAAGGCGTCGCGGTCGAACTCGGGAAACCAGGTGTCGCCCTCGACGGCGGCGTCGACGAGCGTCAGGTGCAGCACGTCCGCATGGTCGAGACACTGCCGGTAGATGTCGCCGCCTCCCGCCACGAACACCGTGCCGCGGCCGGCCATCAGGAGCGCTTCGTCGACCGAGTGCGCGACGTCCACACCCGGGGCGGACCACGCGGGCTGACGGGTGACGACGATGGTGCGCCGGCCCGGCAGCGGGCGGCCGATGGAATCGTAGGTGGCGCGGCCCATGACGAGCGTGTGGCCCATCGTCAGGGACTTGAAGCGCTTCAGATCCTCCGGCAGCCGCCACGGCAGGCCGCCGCCGCGCCCGATCACGCCGTTGGCACCCACCGCGGCGATGATGGCGAGGCTCATACCGCGATCGGCGCCTTGATGGCCGGGTGCGGGTCGTAGCCCTCGAGCGTGAAGTCCTCGTAGCGGAAGGCGTCGATATCGCGCACGGCCGGGTTCAGGCGCATGGCCGGCAGCGGACGCTCCTCGCGCGAGAGCAGCAGCCGGGCCTGGTCGAGGTGGTTCGTGTACAGGTGGGCATCTCCGAACGTGTGCACGAACTCCCCGGGAGCGAGGTCCGTGACCTGCGCCACCATCAACGTCAGCAGCGCGTAGGACGCGATGTTGAAGGGCACGCCGAGGAACACGTCGGCGGATCGCTGATAGAGCTGGCACGACAGACGTCCGTTCGCCACGTAGAACTGGAAGAGCACGTGGCAGGGCGGCAGCTTCATGCGGTCCACGTCCGCAGGGTTCCACGCGCTGACCATCAGGCGTCGCGAATCGGGATTGCGCCGGATCGCCTGGATCACCTGCGCGATCTGGTCGATGGCGGCGCCACCGGGCGCCGGCCACGAGCGCCACTGGAAGCCGTAGACGGGGCCCAGGTTGCCGTCGGCATCGGCCCACTCGTCCCAGATGGTCACGCCCCGCTCCTGGAGATACCGGACGTTGGTACCGCCCGTCAGGAACCAGAGCAGCTCGTGAACGATCGAGGGCAGGTGCACCTTCTTCGTCGTGAGCAGCGGAAAGCCCTGCGCCAGATCGAACCGCATCTGGTGACCGAACACGCTGAGCGTGCCCGTGCCCGTGCGGTCGTCCTTGCGGACGCCGTGCTCGAGGATGCGACGAACGAGGTCGTGATACGCCTGCACGTGGACGAGCTAGTCGCCGTCTTTCGCGTGGTAGCGGGAGTACTCGTCGAGGAAGGTCAGGCTCTGCATCGACGTCATGCGGTCGAAGAACAGGACGCCGTTCAGGTGGTCGGTCTCGTGCTGGGCCACGCGGGCGGGAAATCCCTTGAGCCCAAGCTCGACGGCCTTGCCCTGGCGATCCAGCGCCTTCAGCGTGATGGCCACGTGCCGCGGCACCATCCCGCGGATGTCGGGAATGCTGAGACAGCCCTCCCAGCCCTCCTCGGTGGCGTCCCCGGCCGGCACGATGACCGGGTTGACGAACACGGTGGCCTCGCTCTTCTCGGTCGGGTCTTCGTCGAGCATGGCGACGAAGATCGAGAGGCTCTCGTGCACCTGCGGCGCGGCCAGCCCGACGCCGTGGTACTCGTACATCGTGTCGATCATGTCGTCCATGAACTTCTGGACGTCCGGGTTGCGGAGGTCGCTCTTGTCGAGGGTCTTGCCCCGTTTCCGGAGCACCGGATGCCCCATGCGGGCCACCTTCAGGATGGACATGCGACCATAATTATGCCCCACCGTGCTGAGCGCCGAGATCGCCTATCGCTTCTGCCCCCGCTGCGGCGGCACGCTCGAGTCGCGCCTGCTCAAAACGACCGAGCCGGAACGGCTGGTCTGCACCGTGTGCGGCTTCATCTTCTACATCGACCCGAAGCTCGCCGTGGGCACGATCGTGGCTGACGACGACGGGCGTGTCGTGCTGGTCCGCCGCGCGATCGAACCGGGGTACGGCAAGTGGGTCTTCCCCGGCGGATACGTCGATCGTGGCGAAGAGGTCCGGGCCGCCGCGATCCGCGAGGCCCGCGAGGAGTGCGGGCTGGAGGTCGAGCTGCTGGACCTGCTGAACGTCTACTCGTTCCCGGGCCTCACGCCGGTCGTCATCACCTACACCGCCCGTGCGCTCGGCGGCACGCTGGTCGTCGACGACGAGGGGCTCGAAGCCGCCTGGTTCGCCCCGCACGAGATCCCGTGGGACGAGCTCGCATTCCGCAACACGCACGCCGCGCTGCGCGAGTTCCTGCGCCGCGCGGGCGTGACTGGTGAGGAGTGACCGATGAAACACCTTCCGATCCTGCTGCTCACGGCGTCGGTGGCTGTCGGCGCCCAGGCGGGCCTGCCGCCCGGCTACTGGCTGCCCGACAAAACATCGTACGTGCTCAGCCAGATGGCGCCGCTGCGCCTGGCACCAGACCTTTCCGGCCTCACGGCCAATGAGCGCACAGCTGTCGACGAGTTGATCGCCGTCGGCCGGATCTTTCAGGACCTCTACGAGCTGGCGCGGCACCCCGAGGCGCTGCGCGCACGACAGGCCATGGAGGCGCTCGACCGTCGGCAGCATTCGGAGGCCACGCGGAACCTCCTGACGCTCTACCGGCTCAACGACGGCCCGATCGCCAGCGATCTGGAGGGCGGCCGTGAGCCCTTCGCGCCCGTGGTCCACGAGACCGCGGGGCGGAACGTGTACCCGCCGGGGATCGAGAAGACCGAGGTCGAGGCGTTCCTGCGTGTCCATCCGGAGGCGCGGGCGTCGATCCTTGACGAGCGGACGATCGTCCGTTGGGCCACGGCCGACAACGTCAAGCGGGATCGCGAGGCTCTTCGCGACACGACGCTGCGGACGCTGCATCCGGACGTCGCGGCCGAGCTGGACGCACTGGCGAAGCGCCCCGACCCGAAGCGTCTCTATGCCGTGCCGCAGGCCGTCGCCTGGGCCGGCCCGCTCCGCTCCGCGTACGGCCACCTGCTCAAGGCCGCCGCCGCCGTCGAGCCGGACGACGCGGAGTTTGCGGGATACCTTCGGAACCGCGCCCGGGACCTGCTGACCAACGACTACGAGAGCGGCGACGCGGCCTGGGTCACGGGCCGGTTCAAGCGGCTGAACGCGGTGATCGGCTCGTATGAGAGCTACCAGGACGGTCTCTACGGCGCCAAGGCGTTCCCGGAAGTCAGTCTGCTGCTGACGGACGAGGCCGCCACGCGCGGGCTCCGCGACCGCATCAGGAGCATCCAGTCCATCGAAGACGCCCTGCCGTACGACGCGCACAAGCGTGTGCGCGAGGACATTCCCGTCGGCATCTACGACATCATCGCGGACTTCGGCCACGCCCGCGGCACGAACACGGCGACCATCCTGCCGAACAGCTCACTGCATGCGCGCCGGTACGGCCGGACGATCCTCCTGCGGCGCAACATCATGGAGAACGCCGACCTCTTCGCCGTCACGCAGAAGCGCTGGCAGGGCGTCGTCGACGCCGTCTATGCCGACCACCTCACGCCGTCCGGTCAGTTCCAGCGGACCCTGTGGCACGAGATCGGGCACTACCTCGGCGCCGATCGCGACAAGCAGGGACGCCCGGTGGATGTGGCGCTGGCCGAGCACGCGGATGCGATGGAGGAGATGAAGGCCGACCTCGTTTCGCTCTTCTCGCTGCATGCCCAGGCGAAGGCTGGCGCACTGACAGCGAACGAACTGCGTGCCGTTCAGGCCGGCGGCATCATGCGGACCCTGCAGTTGAACAAGCCGCGGCCCGACCAGCCGTACAGCACGATGCAGCTCTCGCAGTTCAACTACTTCCTTGAGAAGGGCCTGCTCGAGGTGGACGGCGCAGGTCGCCTGCGCATCCATGCGGACCGGTACGAGACCACCGTCACGTCGCTGCTCCGCGAAGTGCTCGCGCTGCAGCATGGAGGAGACCCCGCGGCCGCGGAGGCGTTCTTCAGGCGATGGACCACCTGGACCGACCTGCACCAGCGCATCGCCACGACGCTCAAGGGCGTGCAGGGTCCGCGCTTCCGCCTCGTCCGCTACGCCGCGCTCGGCGAGTAGGCCCCCCTGGTCGCGGGTGCCGCTATCGGGTGCGGCTACGCGATGGTGATTTTCGGTGACAGGTAGACGTCCTGGATGGCGTTGAGGAGGCCGGCGCCTTCCTTCAACGGACGCTGGAACGCCTTGCGCCCGGAGATCAGGCCCATGCCGCCCGCGCGCTTGTTGATCACGGCCGTCCTCACGGCCTCCTTCAGGTCGCCTTCGCCGGCTGACGCGCCGCCCGAGTTGATGAGGCCGGCGCGGCCCATGTAGCAGTTCGCCACCTGGTAGCGCGTGAGGTCGATCGGGTGGTCCGTCGTCAGTTCCGAGTAGACCTTCTTGTGTGTCTTGCCGAAGTTCGCGATCGCGTTGTAGCCGCCGTTGGTCTCCGGCAGCTTCTGCTTGATGATGTCGGCCTGGATCGTGACGCCGAGGTGGTTCGCCTGTCCGGTCAGGTCGGCTGCGAGGTGGTAATCGACGTCCTTCGTCTTGAACGCCGGATTCCGCAGGTAGCACCAGAGCACCGTGAACATCCCCAGCTCGTGGGCCTGCTCGAACATCGTCGTGACTTCCTGGATCTGCCGCTTCGACTCTTCCGACCCGAAGTAGATCGTCGCGCCGACACCCTGCGCGCCCATGTTCCACGCCTGCCTGATCGACGCGAAGCGGATCTGGTCGAACGCGTTCGGGTACGAGATGAACTCGTTGTGGTTGAACTTGACGATGAAGGGAATCAGGTGCGCATACCGGCGGGACACACTGCCCAGCACGCCAAGCGTCGACGCCACCGCGTTGCAGCCGCCCTCGATGGCGAGCTTCACGATGTTCTCGGAATCGAAGTAGTCGGGGTTCGGCGCGAACGACGCGCCCGCTGAGTGCTCGATCCCCTGGTCGACGGGCAGGATCGACACATAGCCGGTGCCGCCCAGGCGCCCGTGATCGAACAGGCTCTGGAGGCTCCCCAGCACGCGAGGCGACCGGTCCGACATGCCAAAGAGACGCTCGACCGAATCCGGCCCCGGCAGATGCAGCCGACTCGCGGGAATCGTCTTCGACTGGTACGTCAGCAGGCTCGCGTCGGAGCCAAGAATGGATTCGATGTCAACGGTACTGGCTGGGGCCACGGTCACCTCGTGTCTTGCGATCCTATCAAACGGCGGCGTCCGCGGAGCTGTCCGTCACACGAGCGGTTCTCTTCCGGGACACGGGGAACTCCAGGTCCACGACCTCCACGTCTGTCACCGCCTTCGCCACCAGCTCCTCTATTGGCAGCGCGGTCTCCGCGCGCTCAATCTCGTGGAGCCGGGCCTTGGTGAGTGGATTGCGCGGCGTAAAGAGGGTGCAGCAGTCCTGGTCGGGAATGATGGAGATCCCATACGTACCGAGGCGCTTCGCCTCGTCCATGATCTCGTCCTTGTCCATGCCGATCAGTGGCCGAAACAACGGCAGCGTGGCAGCGGCGCCGACGACAGCCAGGTTCTCGAGCGTCTGCGAGGCCACCTGCCCCACCGCGTCGCCCGTCACCAGCGCCTGTGCCCGCCGGGTGCGCGCGATCCGCTCCGCAATCCGCAGCATGAGCCGGCGGTAGACCACAACGCGCATCGGCCCAGGGATCGCGAGCAGCACCTGCTGCTGAATCTCGCCGAAGGGCACCAGATACAGACGCGACTTCTGCTGGTAGCGGGTGAGGACGCCCGCGAGTTGCTGGGCCTTCTCGACAGATGCCCTGGACAGAATCGGGTAGCTGTGGAAGTGGATGAACGTGACGTCGCAGCCGCGCTTCATCATCCGCCACGCCGCGACCGGCGAGTCGATGCCGCCGGAGAGCAGGCAGGCCACACGTCCGGCCGTGCCCGTCGGCAGTCCGCCGGCGCCCTTCTCCTTGCCGAAGTAGTAGAAGGCGTCGCGCGTGAGCATCTGGACGTGGATCTCCAGCTCGGGAGCGGTCAGGTCGACCTTCCACCCGCGCGCCTCGTGAATGCGTCCACCGATCTCGCGTTCGATCTGCGGCGACGGCATCGGGAAGCGCTTGTCCGCCCGGCGCGCCGACACACGGAAGCTGGCAGGCACACGGTCGCCGAGGTCCGTGAGAATCGCCGTCGCGATCGCATCCAGATCGAGGGGCGCCCGGCCGGCGTAGGAATAGTTGGCAATGCCGAACACCGTCCGGATGCGCTCCCCCACCTGTGCGGGGTCGGCCGCCGGTCCGAGGACCACTTCGATCCGGCCCATGACGCTCTTGACGGCCGTGACGTCGAGGTCCGACACGGCGCGACGCAGGTTCCGGATCAGGCGCGTGAGAAACCACGGCCGGTTCCGCCCCTTGAGGGCGATCTCCTGGTAGTGAACGACGAACGATGTCATGGGCTCCGCTTCTATCTACCGGCCCGGACTGAGTACACGAAGGCCGTTCTGCCTCGCCGCCGCGGCCTGGCGTGTGTCGTAAGTCAGGAAGTCCAGCGACGGATCCTCGACGGACAGCGCGGCGGCCACATGAATGGCATCCAGCGTGCGCAGCTCGGGCGGTGCCAGCTCACCCGCCGTCGTGAGCAGCGCCTCCGTGAGATCGATGAAGAACACGGCACCGAACAGCTCGTCAACGCGTGAGAGGAGCGCACGACGCCCTGTCCGCCTTACCGCACGCTGCAACTCCGCCGCTGCCAGCCAGGACGAGACCAGTCCGGATCGCTCGAGGATCTCAACCTGCAGATAGGGCGACTCGCGCTCGGCAATGACCAACTTCACCAAAGCGGATGAATCCAGGTACGCCAGCCCGGCCATGGTTAGATCTTGTCTTCTCGCAGTTCGTCGAGAATCTCGCTCAGAGTCTTGCCCTTCAGGGGCCTCACCCGGCCCCGAAGAGCCATGGGCCTGTACGGATGGAGCGGCGCTCTGGCCTTTCCCTCGGCAACCAGGCGCTCAAGCACAGAAGAGACCTTCGGGGCCGGGCGCAGCGACGCGACGACGACGCCGCGCTCGGTGACGGCGAGAGCCTCGCCGCGTTTGACCCGATCGAGATAGACGCTGAGGTTCTGCCTCAGTTCACGGACGCCAACGGTAGAGGAACGCGCCGCCATGTAGCACATGGTAGCACTTCGCAGCCCCCGCGCTGTCGCGTGAGTGCTACCACTCGGTCTCGGGAATGCCCTTCCGGTGATTCACGGCACGGGCCACCACGAAGAGGCAGTCCGACAGGCGGTTCAGATACATCACCACCACGGCCTCGACGCCGTCGAGCGTGACGACACGACGCTCGGCCCTCCGGCACACCGTGCGCGCGAGGTGGAGCGCGGCACCGGCCTGGGTTCCCCCCGGCATGATGAACGCCCGCAGCGGCGGCAGCTCGGCTTCGAGCCGGTCGATCGCCTGCTCGAGCACGGCGACATCCTCGTCCGTCACGGTCGCCTTGGTGACGCGCTTCGCGATCTTCGCGGCCGGGTCGGCCAGCCGCGCACCGAGCGCGAAGAGCTTCGGCTGAATGGCGTCGAGCAGCGCGGCGATGTCGGCCGGTACGTCCAGCGCCCGCACCACGCCGAGGCACGCGTTCAGCTCGTCGACCTCGCCGTAGGCGTCGACGCGTGGGTCGGCCTTGGAGACGCGCGTGTTGTCGAACAGCGACGTTTGGCCGGCGTCACCGGTTTTCGTGTAGATTTTCACTCTCGCCCGTCCCCTCTTGGTGAGCCCAGATTATATGGCCGCATGAAGAAGGCTCCCCTGCCGAACGAGACGCAACGCCGCACGTTCAGACGCCAGTTGCTGAAGTGGTACGACGCGCACGGCCGCGACCTGCCGTGGCGGAACACGGACGACCCGTACCACATCCTCGTCTCCGAAGTGATGCTCCAGCAGACGCAGGTCGACCGCGTGCTGCCGAAGTACGCCGAGTGGCTGGGCAAGTACCCGTCGCTCGCCGCACTGGCCGACGCGCCGATCGGCGACGTCGCCGACACCTGGCGCCCGCTCGGCTATAACATCCGGCCGCGGCGTCTCCACGCGATCGCCCGCGAGTCCGTCGAGCGGTTCGGAGGCGCGCTGCCCTCCGACGAAGAGACGCTGCTCTCCTTCAAGGGCATCGGGGCGTACACCGCCGGCGCGATCCGCAGCTTCGCCTTCCGCGAGCGCGCGGCCATTCTCGACACGAACGTGGCTCGGGTGCTTTTCCGCGTCTTCATCGGCAAGGGTGACCCGAAGGCGCATGCGATGAAGAAGCGGCTCTGGGCGACGTCCGAGGCGCTGTTGCCGATCAAGCGCGTGTTCGACTTCAACCAGGCACTCATGGACTTCGGCGCCACGCTCTGCACGGCGCGGAAGCCAGCGTGCCTCGTGTGCCCGATGAAGCGCCAGTGCCGGTCTTATCCGTGGAGCGGGTAGACCCGGTGCTCGTCGTCGCGGCCGTGATCCTGCGGGACGGGCGCTATCTCGTGACGCGCCGCCTGAAGGACACGCATCTGGCCGGCTTCTGGGAGTTCCCGGGGGGCAAGGTGGATGCGGGCGAGACGGAGGCGGACGCGCTCACCCGCGAGATCCGGGAGGAGCTCGCCGTGGATTGCACGGTCGGGACACTGATCCTCCGAACCACGCATGACTACGCGGAGCGCTCCGTCACGCTGGCGTTCTATGCGTGCGCGCTGACTGGTGAGCCGCGTCCCGCGCTCGGCCAGGAAATGCGGTGGGTGGAACCAGCCGACCTTCCGGGGCTGGAGTTTCCCCCGGCGGACGAGGAACTGATCGCGCTCCTGAGCGCCGCGCGGCCCGGACGCGTCTAGTTCATCGGCAGGGCGCTGACGACGGCCCCGCGGCCCGACGCCGTGGTCACGCTCGTGCCCGGCTTCGCGTGGTCCCGGTGCAGGTACGCGAGCGCGATCGACCCCAGCGTCGGTGACACGGCGGAGGATGTGACCCAGCCGACCTCGTGCGCGCCGACGTCGAGCTTCTCGCCATGCGCCACCGGCCCGTCACCCTCGACGCGCAGCCCGACGAGCCGCTTCGCCACGCGGCCGTGGCCGCGGTGCAGCACGCGGACGATGATCTCCTGGCCGACGTAGCAGCCCTTCGTCATCGAGATCGCCCGCGACTCGATCCCGGCCTCGAGCGGAATGATCTGGTCGTCCATGTCGACGCCGTAGACCGGCCAGCCGGCTTCGACGCGCACGGCCTCGACAGCCTCCGGTCGGACGGCGGTCGCGCCGGCGGCGTCGAGCGCGGCTCGAAGCGCCGTGTCCTCACCAGCCGCGACATAGAGCACGAAGCCGGGCACACCGAGCCGGTCAATGCGGGTCACAACGACTGCGCCCGCGTCGCGCGGCACGCGCGCGTTCCGGCACTGCGCCCACGCGGCCAGCTCACCGAGCGCCTCCGGATTGCCGAGCGCCTCGGCGACCGCCCTGGCGGCCTCAGGTCCGTGGACTTCGATCCGGCGCAGCTCCTGGCTGACATCGGCCACCCGGACGTCTTCCGTGAAGATGAACTGGTCGAGTCTCGCCACCAGGCCGGCCGCCTCGGCCTCGGGCACGTCCAGCAGGATCGTGTCGCCCGATTCGAGAACGTGCATGTCGGTGGTCATCCGACCGTTGGCCGTGAGCCACGCGGCGTAGCACCCGGTGCCGGGCTTGAGCGCAGCGGTGTCATTGGTCAGCAGCCCGTGCAGGTACGTGCCGCGATCGCGACCCGAGAGGACCAGCAGTCCACGGGGCGCCACGGTGGCCACGACCGCGTGCGCGCGGATCCGCTGATAGTCGTCGGGTATGGTCATTGCTGGTAGGATTCGAAAAATGTCGCGAGCTCATTCTATCCGCGCGGTGTCTGCTCTCAGGGCGGTGTTCGCACTCGGGGCAGCGCTGGCACTGCCGCTCTGGCCCGCGATCGCCGGGGCGCAGCCAGCTCCTGGGACGGTCACGAGCGGCTATGTGATCTTCGTCGGGGGAAACCCGATCGGACGCGAGGACGTCACGGTCACGCGGACGGCCGAGACGCTGACGATCACGGGCCGGGAGCGCATCGCCGCGCCGGTCAACGTCGGGATCGACACAGCCGAGGTCAAGTACACGGCCGACTGGACGCCGGTCTCGATGAACATCGGCGGGCAGATCCGGGGCCGGCTCTTCGGCTTGAAGGTCGCGTTCAGTGGAACCGAAGCCTCCGTCGAGACGAACGACGCCGGCACGATCACCACGAAGACCGACAAGGTCTCGCCGAAGACGGTGATGGTGCCCAACGTCTTCTTCGGCGCCTACGAGGCGCTGGCGCAGCGCCTGAT
>JBIKWH010000238.1:0-4177 GCA_044356435.1 Vicinamibacterales bacterium | reverse complement strand
GGATCGCCGCGCACCTGGAGTCCGCATCGGGCGGCTGGACGACGGATACCGTCGTGCTGCTGGTGAGCGACACCGGTCCCGGCATTCCCGAGGCCGAGCGGGAACGGGTGTTCGAGCGCTTTCACCGGCTTGATGCATCTCGGTCGCGGCGCACGGGCGGGTCCGGACTCGGGCTGGCGATCGCACGGGAGATTATCGTGCTCTTCGGAGGCCGGGTCGCGGTGGTCCCGACCGAGGGGCCGGGCGCGACGCTCGAGGTGCGTCTTCCGGGCGGACAGCGGACGCGCTGATCGCTATCCGAGCTGGCGGATCAGGCGCTCGATCTCGGTCCGGACCTGCGCGAAGTCGGCCAGCACGCGTTCGGCCTCGTCCACGGTCCGTTTCAGGTCGTCTTTGGCCGGCACGCCGCCGCGGCCGACCTCCGCGGCGAGGTCGCGTGTGGTTCTCGCGCAGGCTTCGGCGATGGCGAGTGTCTGCCCGTGCGCCTCTACGATCCTGAGCATCATGTGTCGTTCGTCGTGCGTCATCGGCTCAATCTGTGTGACTTCCGGTCTCTCTTGTCGCAGAATGACTCATTGAGTTCGCGCCTCCGGGCACGCCAAGGATGACCTCCCTACAGGATATCGCTCAACAATACGTCGCGCTGGTACTCGCCCTGGGCGCGCACGACGCCGACTACGTGGACGCCTACTATGGACCGCCCGAGTGGCGGACCGAAGCTGACGCGATGCCCCGGACGCTGGCGGACATCGATGGCCTCGCCGCGCAGCTGCAGCAGCGCCTGGCGTCGCTCGGTCGCCAGGGCGTCCCCGGCGATGACGTGCGCGAGGCCGAACTGCTGGGCCTGCGTCGTGTGTATCTGCAGAAGCACCTGTCTGCGCTCCGCACGCGGGTGGCACTGCTCCAGGGCACACCGCTTCCGTTCGACGAGGAGTCGCGGGCGCTCTACGACGCAGCGGCGCTGGAACGCGGCGAAGACGACTTCCGCGAGGCGCTGGACGTGCTGAGCCGGTCGGTGCCCGGCAGCGGCACCCTCCTCGAGCGCTACAACACCTTCCGGAAACGTTTCGTGATTCCACCTGAGGCTGTGCGCCCGGTGTTCGAAGCCGCGATCCGCGTCTGTCGCGAACGCACCCTCGCGGCCTTGACCCTGCCGGCCGGCGAGCAGTTCACGCTCGAGTTCGTGCAGGGGAAGAGCTGGAGCGGCTACAACTGGTACCAGGGCCGGTACCGGTCGGTCATCCAGGTCAACATCGACCTGCCGATTCACATCGACCGTGCCGTCGAGCTGGCCGCACACGAGGGCTATCCGGGGCACCACGTCCACAACGTGCGGATTGAGGACGAACTGGTGCGCCAGCGGGGCTGGGTCGAGTTCACGGCGTATCCGCTCTTTTCTCCGCAGTCGCTGGTCGCCGAGGGCATCGCCAACTGTGCACCGGGCATGGTGTTCTCGCGGTCGGAACGGCTGGCCTTCGAGCGCGACGTCCTCTTCCCGATGGCGGGCCTCGACCCCGGCATGGCCACCCACTACGCCATGGTCACGCTGGCTGCCGAGAAGCTCGCGCATGCCGGCACGGAAGCCGCCCGGCGTCTGCTCGACGGGCGCCTGGACGACGCCGGCGCCGTCCAGTGGCTGGAAACGTATGCGCTGCACTCGCGCCCGCGGGCGACGCAGCGCGTGCGCTTCATCCGGCAGTACCGCAGCTACGTCATCAACTACACGCGGGGTCGGGAGCTGGTCGACGCGTATCTGACGCGCAAGTCCGGCGGCGATCGCCTCCGGCGCTGGGCGAACCTCGGCGAGCTGATGGCGTCGCCGAGGCTCGCCGCGAGCCTCCAGTAGGCGGTCCATGCGCGCGGTCGAGATCACCCGTCCCGGGGGACCCGAGGTCCTGGTGGTCGTCGAGCGTCCCACGCCGGTGCCTGGCCCGGGGCAGGTGCGCATCCGCGTCCGCGCCGCCGGTCTCAACCGGCCCGATGTGATGCAGCGCGAAGGGCGCTATCCGCCACCAGCCGGTGCGTCCGACATCCCCGGACTCGAGGTCGCAGGGACGATCGACGCCGTCGGGGCCGGTGGCGCGGTCTGGTCCGTGGGCGATGCCGTCTGCGCGCTGGTGCCTGGCGGCGGGTATGCGGACTCCGCCGTCGTCGCGGCGGCGCACTGCCTGCCGATTCCCTTTGCCCTCGACGCCGGACTGTCCGGATCGGCGGACGACCCGTTCGTGCGCGCCGCGGCGCTGCCGGAAACGTACTTCACGGTCTGGGCCAACGTGTTCGATCGCGGCCGGCTTGCCGCCGGCGAGACCCTGCTCGTGCACGGAGGCACGAGCGGCATCGGCACGACGGCGATCCAGCTTGCGGCGGCGCGTGGGGCCACCGTGCTGGCGACCGCCGGGGATGCGGCGAAGTGCCGGGCCTGCGAGCGCCTCGGCGCCATGCGGGGGATCAACTACCGCGACGAGGACTTCGTCGCCGCGGTCGCCGCGGCGACCGGTGGCCGCGGGGTCGACCTGATCCTCGACATGGTTGGCGGCGACTACCTTGACCGGAACCTGCGGGCGCTGGCCGTTGACGGCCGGCTGGTGCAGATTGCGGTGCAGGGCGGGGCGAAGGCGACGATCGATCTCTCGCGGGTGATGACCCGCCGGCTCACGATCACCGGTTCGACGCTCCGGCCGCGGTCTGTCGAGGAGAAGGCGGCGATCGCCGCGCACCTGCGCCGGGACGTGTGGCCGCTGCTGGAGTCGGGCCGCGTGGCGCCCGTGATCGACAGCGTGTTCCCGCTGGGTCAGGTCGCCGACGCGCACCGCCGGCTCGAATCCGGCGGGCACATCGGCAAGGTCGTCCTGGCGCTCTGAGCTACGGCTGGGCCATCGTCACGCTCGTGAGCGCCGCGCTGTCCGCCGGCAGTTCCGCGGGGCCGGCCGCATGCGCGAACTCCTCCTCTCCGTGCGCGCGGTCCCCGAGTGTGCACAGGGTGGGCGATGCGCCAGGAGTGTCGGGTCCTGGGCACGTGTGCCGGATCGCACTAAGATCGCGCCGGTTCCACTCACTGAACCTGGAGGCAACACGATGATGACGACGAAGACGCGCGTGACGATGCGGATGGCAGCATGGGCCGTCGCGGCAGGTGTGGCACTGGGCGCGGCGCCGGCTGCGGCGCAGTCAGCGGCGGACCTGGCGGCGGTGTTCGCCGCGGCCGGTGACGTGTCGGCGCTGATCGAGAAGTCGAAGGCCACACGCAAACCGGACCAGGCGAACATGGTGCAGCCCGTCGTCAAGTCCTCCGGCTACACGCTCAACCTGGAATACCGCTGGCCGGGGATCAAGGCGGCCGCGTCGGTGCATGACGAGGACGCCGAGATCTTCTTCGTGGTGGAGGGAACGGGCACGGCGGTCACCGGCGGGACGCTCGAGAACGGGACCCGTACGAACCCGGCGAACATGTCAGGCACCGGGATCACCGGTGGGCAGACCCGCCGCCTGGCGAAGGGTGACGTGCTGTTTGTGCCGGCCTCGTCACCGCACTGGTTCGACCCGACGGGCGGGCCGCTCGTCATGCTCTCGCTGCACATCCAGAAGACCTTCCGCTAACCCGGTTCCGACGGTGAGAGGCGCGATGCGCGTGGCAGGGGCCGTTCCCGCGGCCCTGCTTCTCGGCGCTCTCGGGTGCGGGCGGGCGCTCCCCACTGGCCCGGATGCGCCGGGATCCCTGGCGCCCGGTTCGGGAACGGTGTTGGGTGACGGTCCGCTGGTGTTCACCGCGTCGCCGGTGGATCCGGCGGTGCTGGATTTCATCCTGCCGCTCGGCAACCTGAACCCGCCCGATCACACGCTCCCGTCCGATCACATCTACTTCTACGTCGGGTTCCTGCGCCCGGGCGTGCGGAACGTGCCCGTCGTGGCGCCCGGCGACGGCACCATCACCACGATCCTCCGCAGCAGCCGGCCGGACACGAAGATCTTTGTGCGTGTGTCGGCGAGCCATCAGTACTACCTGGACCACGTCATTCCGGATGCGGGAATCCAGCCCGGGACGCGGTTGACAGCCGGGCAGCCGATCGGGACCAGTGGAAGCGGCTTCGGTGTGGACCTGGGCGTCATCAACGCATCCCGGACACTGTTCTTCGCCAATCCGGCGCGGTACCCGACCGATACGCTGCACGCGGACGCG
>JBIKWH010000237.1:0-4194 GCA_044356435.1 Vicinamibacterales bacterium | reverse complement strand
GGGGTCGGGGCGGATTCAGGAGGCACACGGATGAGGATCAATGACATTGCGCCGGACTTCGAGGCGGAGACTACCGAAGGCCGGATCAAGTTTCACGAGTGGATTGGCGAGAGCTGGGCGGTGCTCTTCTCGCACCCGAAGGACTTCACGCCCGTCTGCACCACTGAGCTCGGCACCGCGGCACGGATGAAGCCGGAGTTCGACAAACGGGGCGTGAAGCTGATTGGTCTCAGCGTGGACCCGGTTGACGATCACAAGCGGTGGGCCGTCGACATCCAGGAGACGCAGGGTACGGCGCCGAACTACCCGATGATCGGCGACACGGATCTGGCCGTGGCCAAGCTCTACGACATGCTGCCGGTGGATATCGAGGGTAGCTCGCAGGGCCGCACGGCCATGGACAACCTCACCGTGCGCAACGTCTACGTGATCGGACCGGACAAGCGGATCAAGCTGATCCTGGCTTATCCGATGACGACGGGCCGGAACTTCGACGAGATCCTGCGCGTGCTCGATTCGATCCAGCTCACGGCGAAGCACAAGGTGGCCACGCCGGCGAACTGGAAGCAGGGCGAGGACGTGATCATCGCAGGCTCGGTGAACGACGAAGCCGCGAAGCAGATCTACCCGAACGGATGGAAGGCGCCCCGGCCCTACCTCCGGATCGTCCCGCAGCCGAAGTAAGTCGCGTCCGTATCCGGTCGTGACGGCGGTTCGCCGCCGTCACGGTTTCCGGTAGCCCGCATACTCCAGCATCTGCTGCGCGAAGTCCTTCGGGTAGCTGATCCGCACATCGATGATCGTGCCGTCGGCCGCCGTCACGGGCGAGAGCTTCGGCTGCACGAAGCCCGTGTAGGTCGGTGGGTTCAGCGCCTTCGTCCTGGCGATGACCTGGTCCCGCAGCGCCGTGTCCACCCTGATGCCGTACGTCTCGAGCAGCGTGCGAGCGGCCTTGCTGTCACCTTCCGACTTGATGCGCTGAATCTCCGCCAGGAGCGTTCCGACTCCGCTGCGGAAGGCACCGGCATCCACCATCACATAGAACGTCTTGCCGCCGCGCTCGCGCACCTCGATGGCCTTCGTGTGGGCCATGAGCCACTTCACCACGAGCTGCCGGTTGCGCAGGTGGTTGTCGGCGATCGTGGCGCCACTGCCGACGCGGCGGAGCTGCGTCATGGCATTGCGCGTGTAGCCCTCGTACTCGGTCTGCGCGATGACGGCCTGGTCCGCCGCGGCGAAGACGCCGAGCTCGGCGAGCTTCGGGTCGGCGATGAAGTAGAGCCCGACGAGGTCCGCCCGGGCCTCCTCGAGCGCGCTGTAGGTGTCGCCCAGCGCGTCGGCCGGATTGGCGACCTTCAGCGAGGGGGAGAGCTTTCCGGAGGCGTGCCCGATCACCTCGTGCATGTCGGTGACGAGCTCGCCCGAGAGCGTGCCCCACTTGTCCGCCCTGGCGGCTTCCTCCGGTGACCATGCGAACTCTGCGCGTGCCGCGGTCGGTGTGGAGCGGTCATACGCCTCGTTGATGTTGGCGAGCGAGAACGACTTGCTGCCGTACTGCTCGCGGACGGCCTGATCGTTCGGCAGGTTGACGCCGACGAAGGTGATCGGGCCGGCTTCACCCGTTTCCACGATCACGTCCATGGCATTGGCGGTGATGCCGGTGACGCCCTGCTTGCGGTACTTCGGATCCCAGGGCATGTGGTCCTCGAACCACTGGGCGCTGGCCGCGAGCGTGCGGATCCGGGCCGTCTTCTCGCGGTTCACGTAGAAGACCGCCCCTTCCCACGCGCCCTTGATGCCGCGCGGGTCGAGGTAGACCTCGGTGAAGCCGTTGATCGTGTCGACGGTGGCCGCCGGGTCCTGCACCCAGGCGATGTCGTACGCCGTGCGATCCGCCTGCGAGCCGGTCTCGTACCACCGGATGAGCGCCTTCAGCGCGCGGGCCGTCGGCGCCGGTGCGACCGCCGAGGCGGCAGTCAGATGCTCGATGATCTGCTTGATCTCCCTGAAGTACAGCGCACCGGGGCCGTAGTTGTGCTCGGAGAGCGTGCCGTTCGGCTGCCGGATCAGCTTCGAGTTGAAGGGGAAACGCTCCGTGAAGCCCTTGAGGTCGGCCATGCTGACGCCGCCCGCATAGAGATTGTTGGCGCTGGCCGTGAGGATGTCCTTCCCGGGCGGCGGATTCCGGTTCGTGATGATCGGCTCGAAGGCGGGGTCGAAGAACATGGGCTGGAGCCGGGCGAGCGCCGTGTCCAGGGATTCGCCGTTGGCGAATTCGTAGCGCGCGCCATTGCCAGCCGCAGCCTTCGCGGCGGCGAGGAGCGCGGCGGGCGTGGTGTTCAGCACGAACTTCTGCGCGGTCAGGTTGTCGTACGGTCCCGAGTTCAACCAGAAGAGCTTCGTGTAGCGCGTGATCTCGGCCAGCGTGGCGGCGTCCACGTTCGCCGGGCGCGTGACGATCTGCTCGAGCACCTGCCGCATCTCGAGGGCGTAGCGGTGCCGCTGGTCGTAGTAGATGTCACGGCCGGCCAGGGCCGCGCGGTAGAGGTGGAACGCCAGCACCTTCTGCGGCAGCGTCAGGCTCGCGAAGCCGTCCGCATAGACCTGTGCGATGGCCGCGTGGTCCACCCGCTCGAGCAGGTAAGGCCGGGTGGCCGGGTCGTCCGCCTGGGGCGGCACGCCGGGCAGTTGGGACACATCGGTTGGCGCGGAACCCCCGCCGCATCCGACGAGGAGGGCCAGCGCGCAGGTGACCGACAGGAAGGCAAGGCGGCTGCGCATGCCAGACAGCTTAGCGCCGGCACCGCCGCCGGCGAACCCCGCCTGTACAATTCCTCCGTGAAGCCTCTGCCGCCCATCAGCGACACCATTCTCGACACCATCGGCGGCACGCCCATGGTGCGCCTGACCCGCATCCCGGCGGGCCTCATCCCCGCGACGGTGCTGGCGAAGGTGGAAACGTTCAACCCCGGCAACTCCATCAAGGACCGGATGGCCCTCCGCATGATCGAGGAGGCGGAGCGCGCGGGACTGCTGAAGCCGGGCGGCACCATCATCGAGGGCACCTCCGGCAATACCGGCATGGGGCTGGCGATCGCGGCAGTGGTCAAGGGCTACCGCTGCATCTTCACGACCACCGACAAGCAGTCGAAGGAAAAGGTGGACGCGCTCCGGGCGTTCGGCGCGGAGGTGATCGTGTGCCCGACGAACGTGGAACCGGAGGACCCGCGGTCCTACTACGCGGTGTCGTCCCGGCTGGAGCGCGAGATTCCGAACTCGTGGAAGGCGAACCAGTACGACAACCTCGCCAACTCCGCCGCGCACTACGAGACGACGGGTCCGGAAATCTGGGAGCAGACGAAAGGCACGGTGACGCATCTGGTGGTCGGCGTCGGCACGGGCGGCACGATCAGCGGCGCCGGGCGCTACCTCAAGGAGCGGAACCCGGCCATCAAGGTGTGGGGGATCGACACCTACGGCTCGGTCTTCAAGAAGTACAAGGAGACCGGGATCTTCGACAAGAACGAGATCTATCCCTACGTCACCGAAGGCATCGGCGAGGACTTCCTGCCGCAGAACGTGGACTTCTCGGTGATCGACGGCTTCGAGAAGGTCACCGACAAGGATGCGGCGCTGATGACGCGGCGTATCGCGCGCGAAGAAGGGATCTTCGCCGGCAACTCGGCCGGGTCGGCGATGGCTGGCCTGCTGCAGCTCCGGGACCGGTTCACCGCCGCGGACGTCGTGGTTGTGATCTTCCACGACCATGGCACGCGCTATCTCGGCAAGATGTTCAATGACGAGTGGATGCGCGAGAAGGGGTACTTCGACAAGTCAGGCCTGACCGCGCGCGATCTCGTGGCGTCGGCCATGGCGGGCGAACTGCGCTCCATCGAGGTCTCGGCCACGGTGGAACAGGCCGTGCGGCTGATGGCCGAGCACGACTTCTCGCAGGTATCGGTGACGAAGGATGGCCGCGTGGTGGGGTCGCTGAACGAGACGCGGCTCTATCAGGAACTCGTCCGTGACCCCGACGTGAAGACCCGGGCGGTCGAGACCATCATGCAGCCGGCGTTCCCGTTCGTGGATATCTCCACGCCGGTGGACGCGCTCTCCTCGATGATCACGCCGGACAATCCGGCCGTGCTCGTGCGCGACTTCAAGAGCGACAAGACGTTCATCATCACGCGGTCA
>JBIKWH010000236.1:0-4195 GCA_044356435.1 Vicinamibacterales bacterium | reverse complement strand
GAGGTGATCGCCGTGTTCCGGCCGCTTTCCTGTTTCTGCAAGCGACCTGCCGTGAAGAACCACAGCTTGTCCTTCATGATCGGGCCACCGAACGTGTACTCGTAGGTCGGCACCATCTTGTCGATCCGCAGGTCGCGGCCCCCCTGGCCGCCGATGGCCGTCGTCTCGAACGGGGTCCGCCTCCGCCAGTTGTCGTTGTTGAGCGTCGTGCGGAACGACCCGCTGAAGCTATTGCCGCCTGACTTCGTGATGATGTTGACGACGCCCCCGGTGAAACGTCCGAACTCCGCTGAGATGCCGGCCGTGGCCACCGCGGTCTCCTGCACGGCGTCCTCGATGTAGAGGTCAGGTGCCGTCCCGCGCAGGTTTTCGTTCATCGTGACGCCGTTGATCAGGAAGAGATTCTCGAACGACACGCCACCGTTGATCGAATAGTTCCCGCCAGGTCCCGTCGGTTGCACGGCCGGCGCCAGCAGCATCGTGGCGTTCAGATCGCGCCCCGTCGGGAGCAGGTTGACCAGCGCCTGGCTGAAGTTCCTCCCGACCTGCGCCGTCTGCATCAGCACATCGGCACGCGGCGCAACCACCGTGACCGTCTCGACGAGCGCCGCGAGACCCATCTCAACCGACAGCGGCACGACCTGCGCCGGCGCCACGGTAACCGTGCGGGTCTGGGTGCCGAAACCGCTCAGCTCGAAGGTGACCGTATAGACGCCCGACGGCAGCAGCGGCAGGATGAAGTCCCCGTTCGCCGAGGTCACGGCCTCGCGCGTGCCCTGCTGCGTCGGTGCCTTGGCGACGACGGCCACGCCCGGCACCGAGAGTCCCTGCGCGTCGACCACCCGGCCCGAGATCGTGCCCGAGGTGCTCTGGGCACTTGCATTGAGAACCATCCCCGCCACGGCGAGGACACAGACCAGCCCGATCCGGAACAACCGCGTCATAACTACCCCTCCTGTTGGCAATGCAGTCGCGCTGACGCGGTGGAACTCCCCACGTACGGACTCCCCACGTACGTCATCAAGGCCCCGCCTTCGGCGCCAAACGAGCGGACTTTATTGTCAGACGCAGAATCGGTGCCCACAAGGCCCTGTGGCGATTTTGCAGGGACGAACCGCCGGACGGTCGGGGCAGCAGCCGACCGCTCCACTTCGACCGTTGGGATGGGGTCAGCGAACGGCGGGGTCCGCGCTGGCGACGGCCGGCGCCTCGCCCACCTGGGCGCGGATGAACGCGAGCGACTCGGCGTGCTCGTGTTCGAACGAGACGCCGCGCTTCTTCATTTCATTGTAGAGGTAGCCGGCCACCTCGAAGTGCCGCTCGGAGCCGAGAAACAGCGGCTCGCCGTCCTTGCCGTAACCGAGCGCGATCGTCAGCGGCGACCACGACAACCCCTTCGTGCCGTAGGCCTGGCCGACGAAGTTCTCACGCTTCATCGTGACGCTCAGGTCCGCGCCGTGCTCGACGAGGAACCGCGCCACCGTCAGCGACCCGCGACGAGCCGCGCCGAGGATAGCGGTGTGCCCTCGCTTGTCGACGTAGTTGACGTCCTTGTCGGCCTCGTACGCCATCTTGACGGCTTCGAGCGCGTCCTCATGCGTGCCCGTATCCTCGCCGGTGGCATGGAGCGCCACGCCGGCGGCTACCATCAGGGGCCGCATGCCGTGGTCGTTGGTCAACAGCGGATCTGCGCCTGCGGCGAGCAGCAGGCGCATCAGCTCGTGGTCCACGCCTTTGGCCGCGAGCAGATAGGCCGTCGCACCGATCCGGTTGAGGTCGGTCCGGTACCCATCCGCCTTCATCCCGTCCTTCGTCATCCGCGCATTGACGTTGGCGCCCTTCGCGAGGAGCTTCTTCGCCAGGTCGAGGCTGCTCATCTGCCCCGTCTGTGTGGGGTGCGGCACATGGCCGACCGTCAGCGACCGCGAGCGTGCCACCTGATGGAGTGCCGTCCAGCCGGCCTCGGCCGCGTTGACATCGGCACCACGGTCGACCAGCAGACCCGCCAGCTCCCAGTGCGCGTTGATGATCGCCAGGATCACCATGTTCAGTCCGTCAGGCAGCTTCTCGTTTGCGCTGGCGCCGGAGTCGAGGAGCAGGGTGACCGCGCCGAGGCTCCCGCCGCGCACCGCGAACGCGAGCGGCGTGAACTGAATCTGAGCGGCCTGGGAAAATCCACCGGTCGGGCCACCGGTCTGCCCCTCACCCCGCCGTGACGTCAGCTTGAAGTCCACTTCGTTCGACTTCGCCTTGACGTCGGCGCCGCTCTCGATGAGGACCTTCATGCCGTCCACGTTGCCGGCGGCCGCGGCCCACATCAGTGCGGTCTGCCCGCGCCGGGTCTCGCGCGCATCCACCTTCGCGCCCGCGGTCAGCAGCGCCTTCAGCGCCGCCGCGTTTCCCGTCCGGGCCGCCGTCATCAGCATGGTCTCGCCACCCGCCCCCACGCCATTCGCGTCGGCGCCGGCCTTGATCAACGCCTCGATGACCTGAACGTTGCCCGACGTGGCCGCAAGAGCCAGCGGCGTGATCCCGTAGCGCGTCGCCACCGTCGCCCTGGCGCCGCCGGCCAGCAACGCCTCGACGACCGCCGAGTCCCCACGGTTCGCGGCGTGGTGCAGCGCCGTGGAGCCGTCGGCTTCGACGGCGTTCACATCACTGCCCTGCTTGATCAGCGTGCGGACGGTCTGCACGTCGCCGCGCCGGGCGGCCTGCATCAGCGGGAGCTGCGCGGCAGCCTGCGCGAGCGTCGCCGACGCCAGTAGCGCACTCACGGCCAGCACGGTCCGGATATGGGTCATGAACCCCTTCTGGTGACGACGCACGGAGCCTCCCCTTACAGTCCGGCCAGACGGCCGGTGCTGTCGCCGACCTGTTCGACGCGAGCCCCGGCCTTGTCGAGCAGCGTGACACCGAGGTTCATCGCCGGCGTGTCCATGGCATAGGCCATGTGACGGTCGCCCTTCATCTGGCCGTTCCCGGTGCCGAGCACCAGCAGCGGCAGGTTGTGGCAGCTGTGCACGTTGCCATCGCCGATGCCGCTCCCGTACATCACCATCACGCGATCCAGCAGGGTGCCGTCGCCGTCGGGCGTGCGCTTCAGCTTGTCCGCGAACTTGGCGAGATTGGTCATGTGGTACGTGTTGATCTTCGTACGCTTCATCGTCTTCTCGGGGTCGGTCCCGTGGTGCGACATGTCGTGGTCCGCTTCGGGCACGCCGATCCATGGATAGGTCTGCGAGCTCTGCTCCCGGCCCATCTGGAACGAGACGACGCGCGTGATGTCCGCCTGGTATGCCAGCAGCATCAGGTCGTACATCAGCTCGGCGAAGTCGGCGTGCACCTCGGGGATGCCGATGGGCGCCGTGAGGTTCTCCGGCGTGGCGGCCGAGCGCTGCTCCGCGCGCTGAATCCGGCGCTCCACCTCGCGCACCGCGTCGAGATACTCGCCGACGAGCTGACGGTCGGTCGGACCGAGCACCCGCTGCAGGCCCGCAATTTCCTGGCTCACCGCGTCGAGCAGGCTCTTGTCCTTCCGCATCTGCGTCTTGCGCGCGGCGGGCGTCTCGCCATCACCGAACAGGCGCTCGAACACGACGCGCGGGTTGTGCTCCATCGGGAGCGGCATGGTCGGCGTCCGCCACGAGAACGTGTTGACGTAGGCGCACGAGTAGCCGTTGTCGCAGTTGCCGACATTGAAGTTCGACTCGAGCGCGATCTCCAGCGACCGCAGCGTCGTGTCGGCGCCGAGCGTGTCGGCCGCGAACTGGTCGACCGTCTTGCCGGCCTGCACGTCGGCGCCCTCCGTCCGCTTCGGACGGACGCCGTTGAGCCACACCGAGCCGCAGCGGGTGTGCGGACCCGTCGTCACCCCGCGCGACTCCGCTTCGAGGTTGCTCAGGCCGCTGACGACGGTCAGGTGCGACCGGTGCGCCTCAAGCGGCTTCAGAATCGGCTTCAGGTCGAATCCGGCGCCGGTCTTTTCCGGGATCCAGTTCACCAGCGCCTGACCATTCGGTACGTAGATGAAACCGAGACGCGTCACGGGTGCCCCCGCCGTCTTCGCCAGCACCGTGGATGCCGGCACCATGGCGTCGAGCAGCGGCAGGGCCACCGCCGTGCCGGCTCCCCGCAGGAACGTCCGCCGCGGCAGGAACATCTTGGTGATCATCATGGCTATTTCTCTCCCTGAACT
>JBIKWH010000233.1:0-4210 GCA_044356435.1 Vicinamibacterales bacterium | reverse complement strand
AGCGTGTGGTCGAGGAGGCTCCCGTCGCCATCCTGGATCTTCGCGATCTTGTCGAGGAAGTAGACGAACTGCTGCACCATGAACGTATTCAGCTTCGCCTGCTTCTCCAGCTTGGCCGGGTCGTCCTGGTGGTGCGACAGAGGATGGTGCGGATCCGGCACGCCGATCTCCGGATAGGTCCGGACGCTCTGCTCCTGCGCCATCAGATAGGTGGCCACGCGCGTCATGTCCGTCTGGAACGCGAGCGCGAGGAGGTCGAACATCAGCTTCGCGTGCTCCTCGAACGTGCCGGGCACGCCCGCGGGACGGTCCACCACCGGCAACTGCTTCTCGACCTGCTCTTCGGCCTTCTGGACCCTGCGCTCGACATCGCGAACGGCATCCAGATACTGGTCGAGCTTGCGGCCATCGCTCGGGCCGACGCCCTTGCGCAGCGACGTCAGCTTGTCGTTGACGCCGTCGAGGATGCTCTTGTCGCGAAGGATGAGGTCCAGCCGCGCACGCGAGTCCGTCGTGTCGCTGGCGCCGAACAGCCGCTCGAAGACCGCCCGCGGGTTGTTCTCCATCGGCAGCGGCGTCGTCGCATTGCGCCAGGCGATCGTGCTGCTGTAGGCGCAGCTGTAGCCGACGCCGCACGACCCGCCCATTGCGGGAGGCTCGATGCCGAGCTCGAGACTGCCGAGCTGTGTTTCACGGCCCAGGTCCTTCGCCACGTGCTGGTCCCACGACGTGCCTGCCCTCAGGTCGACGCCTTCGGTGGCCTTGGCCTTCACGCCTGTTGCCCATGTGGTCTGGCAGCGGGGATGCACACCGCCGTCTCGGGCATCGGCTTCCTTGCTGTCGAGGCCCGCGAGAACGAGCATCCGATCCCGATACGCCTCCATCGGCGCCAGGATCGGGGAGAGCGTGAGGGCGCCTTCCTGCGCCGGCGTGAACTTCGCCATGTTCATGCCCATCGGCACGTAGACGATGCCGAGGCGCTTGGGCCCACCCGCCGCGCTGAGTCGCGTGGGCGTCAACGCGGGGACCATGCTGTCAAGCAGCGGCAGCGCGATGGCGGCGCCCAGGCCGCGCACCACGGTTCGACGTGACAGGTGCCTGCCAGTCAGGATCATCCTTCGGCCCTCCTCATCTGGAACGGCATGCTGCGGACAACGGCCATGACGATGGCCGACCACCGCATGTCACCTCTGTCAGCGTCGCGCATGATCTGGCGGATCGCCGGCTGGTCCGGGTACTCGACGCCGCGGCCGAGCGCATACGTCAGCAGCTTCTGCGTGAGCGTCGAGAGGAACAGTTCACGGAAGCCCACGAGCCCCTGCCGGAAGTCGACAGGACCGCTGAACTTCACGCCACCGCCCGGAAAGGTGCCTGACGGATCGATCGGGAAGCTGGCATCCGTCGTGCGCCAGGCGCCTACGGCGTCGAAGTTCTCGAACGCGAAGCCGAGCGGGTCCATCTGGCCGTGGCACGCGGCACACACCGGGTTCTTCCGGTGCTGCTCCATCTTTTCGCGGACGGTCCGCGGCTGCGCCTTGCCGTCGCTCTCGGGGAACGGCGGTACGTTCGCCGGCGGGGGCGGAGGCGGCACGCCCAGCAGATTCCGCAGCACCCATGCACCGCGGAGCACCGGCGATGTGCGGTGGGCATAGGACGTCACGGTCAGGATGCTGCCGTGTCCGAGGATGCCTGCGCGACGGTCGTCCGGATAGCTCACGCGGCGGAAGTGGCTACCGCGCACGTGCGGGATGCCGTAGTGCCGTGCGAGCCGCTCGTTGACGAACGTGTAGTCGGCCGTCAGCAGATCCGTGGCCGGCCGATCCTCGGTGAACTGCGACCTGAGGAAGAGCTCCGTTTCCTGCTGGAAGGAACGGCGCAGGTTCTCGTCGAAGCCGGGGAACGCCTTCGTGTCCGGGCGCTGGCCCGCGAGGGTCCGGAGCGTCAGCCACTGGCCGAAGAAGTTGGTGACCAGCGCGCTCGCGCGCTCGTCCCGCAGCATGCGCCTGACCTGCGCTTCAAGAACGGCCGGCGTGTGGAGCCGGTTCTGCGTGGCGAGCGTCAGCAGCTCGTCATCCGGAATCGTGCTCCACAGGAAGAACGAGAGCCGGCTCGCGAGCGCAACGTCGTCCACGCGGTACGGCGTGCCCGGCTTGGCCCCGGCGGGCTGCTTCTCCACCCGCAGCAGAAAATCCGGGTCGCTCAGCAGCCGCTCCAGCCCCCACTGGATGCCGGCATCGAAACTGCCGCGGGTCTCGCGACCGCGCAGGAATGCGTCCATCAGCGGGCGAACATCGGCCGCGACCACCGGCCGTCGGTAGGCGCGCCGCGCCAGATTCGAGAAGATCTGC
The DNA here is from genome assembly GCA_044356435.1 of Vicinamibacterales bacterium. Taxonomy (GTDB): domain Bacteria; phylum Acidobacteriota; class Vicinamibacteria; order Vicinamibacterales; family UBA2999; genus CANKJK01. The sequence continues at coordinate 1,862 of JBIKWH010000233.1, read as the reverse complement.
CGGGCGCAGGCCTGCTCACCCGCCGCCTGGGGTCTGCACGTGAAGACCCGCTTCCGGGCCGGATTGTCGTCGGACGCCTGGGCGCTGAACGGTCCGGCGATCTCGACGGTGTCGATCGCCGACTTCACGCGTCCGACCGACGGGGCGGAGTCCGTGACGCTGGCATAGCCGTCGCTCGACGGCGGGATACGCGACGGCCCTACGCCCTCGACGACGTCGGTCCAGTCACCGAACGCGACGCCGACGGTGTGGAGGCCCGCTTTCACGGGGAGCGTGAACTCGAGGCCGGCGTCGGGGTCGCGCGAGCCGGCCTCGGCGTAGCCGCCGGACGGGCGCCTGCCGCCCACAGTGAAGGTCTTCACGCGCGCACCGTCGAGGCGCACGTCGATCTCGTTCTGCTCCGCCATGCCGCGCACGCGGTTGCCGAGCGCCTGCGCGTGGCGCTGCAGCCGGAGGCGAATCGTGTAGTTGCCGTCCAGCGGGAACTGATGCCGCACGGCGAGTCCGCCGCGCGTGCCCTGCGGCAGGTCCTCGCTCATCCGCTCGTCCTGGAGCAGCGTGAGATACGGCGTCGTGTAGGACTCCACCGTGGGCCGGAGCGTCGGATCGCCGACGGCCACGCGCGCGATCTTGCGGGCCGCGAGCACGTACCGTTCGAGCAGGCCCGGCGACATCGACAGCACGTCGGCGACGTTGTCGAAGCCGTAGCCCGAATCGTCGGCCGGCAGCAGGTCCATCTTCTCGATGGAGACGGCCAGCAGGTCGCGGATCGCGTTGGTGTACTCGGTGCGGTTCAACCGATGCACGACGTGATGACCCGGGTCCGGCGCTGCCGCGGCTTCGCGATCAAGTCCGCCCTCGAGTGTGGCGATGAGGGCCGTCCGCGTGGCGTCATCAGGCCGCGGGTTGCCCGGCGGCGGCATCGCACCGACGCGCAGCTTCCGGACCACCTTTTCCCACGCTTCGGCGCGCGGGGCCAGGCGGTCCGTCTGGATGTCCGTGAGCACGAGGTCGCCCGCCTTCATCCGGGTGTTGTGGCAGCCGACGCAGTAGCGGTCGAGCGACGCCTTCAGCGCGTCGGGAGTCATCGCGGACACGGCAGCGCTCGCCGCCTTCGGGGCGACCACCACCGGTGCCCGTGAGGGCGTCTGCCCGGCCTGCAGCAGCGCGCCGGCCGCCATCGTCAGAGTGGCGCCGAGCACGAGTACGTGACGTGTCTTCATCGTGGCTCCGGTCAATGCGTACCACCCAGCTCGCGAAGGATCACGGCGGTCGTCGGATGCGTGTAGAGCATCATGATGACGATCACGCCGTCCGCAATCCGCAACGGGGTCTCACCAGCCTTGTTCTTGATGTTGACCGCGGCGCCCTGGACCGCGAGGTACTTCACGACGGAATCGAATCCGCCGTGCGTGGCCAGGTGCAGCGGCGTGTTGCCGAGGGCGTTGACGGCGTTGACGTCTCCACCCAGCTCCACCGCCAGCCGCACGGCGGCCAGGTGGCTGCTCTCCGGGACGTTGCCTTCGAGATCGTAAAAGCCCGTCGTGCCGGCGGCCGCCATGACTGGCGTCGTGCCGTCCTTCGCGGGCCGGATCGGGTCGGCTCCATTGGCGACCAGGAAGCGCATCGCGTCAACGTCGCCCGCCAGCGCGGCGAGAAAGAACGGCGTCGCGCCGGTCAGTGGACCACCGCCGATGATCGTTCCGGCGGTCGCCGTGGGTCCGAGGCGGCCGAGCGGGGGCGACTTCGTGACCACCGCGTTCACGTCGGCGCCGTGCTCGAGCAGCGCCTGCATGAGCTCGAGCTTGCGCGTCTGCGGAATGCCGCCCATGAGCTTCAGTTCGTCGCCCTCACGCCCGAAG
>JBIKWH010000232.1:0-4213 GCA_044356435.1 Vicinamibacterales bacterium | reverse complement strand
CACGGCGCTGCACGTGGCCGCGCAGCGCCGGATGCCGTCGGTCATCCGGCTGCTCGCCGCCAAGGGCGCCGATCTCAATCAGAAAAACGCGAAAGGCCTGACGCCGGTCGGCCTGGTGGGACGGGATCCCGCCAGCCAGACCGTGGCACAGCTGCTGCGCGATCTCGGAGCCCAATGACATCCAATCACTCCCCTGTTAGAGGGATTTCGACGAAATCCCCGGGTGGTACCCTTCGCCCGTCTACAACCATGTACGCCTCCCGCTGCGCTGCCGCCGTTCTCTTCTCCGCGTGTGTCTGGGCCCTTTCGTCGGCCCAGGTCGTGGCGGGTGCCGGGCAGACCGCGCCCGCGCCTGTGCCCGCCTCCGTCCCTATGCCGCCGGCCGAGTCGGCGGCGGTCCTCGACAAATACTGCGGAAAGACCTGCCACAGCGCGCGCACGCACACGGCGGGCTTCGTGCTCGAGGGCCACGACCCGGCGAAGGCGGACCAGGCGCCCGAGATGTGGGAGAAGGTCGTCCGCAAGCTGCGCGGCGGCGTGATGCCGCCCGTGGGTGCGCCGCGTCCTGACACCGCCGTCTACGATGCGCTCTCCTCGAGCCTCGAGCGCACGCTCGATCGGGTTGTGGCGACGAAGCCGAATCCCGGCCGTGTCGACACGTTCCACCGTCTGAATCGCGCCGAGTACCGGAACGCCGTGCGCGACCTGTTCGCGCTGGACGTCGACATCGACGAGATGCTGCCGTCCGATGACGCCAGCTACGGCTTCGACAACATGGCGGGCGTCCTCCGGCTGAATCAGGCGCTCCTCGAGCAGTATCTGGCCGTCGCCGGGAAGATCAGCCAGCTCGCGATCCACCCCTCCGCGACGCCGGTCACCGAGACCTACAAGGTGTCGCCCGAAGGGTCGCAGAACGACCGCGTCGAGGGCCTGCCCTTCGGCACGCGGGGCGGCACGCTCATCCGGCATCAGTTCCCGCAGGACGGCGAGTACCTGATCAGGATCCTCATGCTGTGCACGACGGAGACCGACGTGCCCTGCAACGGGGCGCTGGGCTTCTCGGAGCCGCACGTGCTCGAGGTCACGCTCGACGGCGCCCGCGTGACGACCTTCACGCTCGACCCGGTCAAGCGCGACTACCGCGCATCGGACGCGGGCGTGTCCCAGTCGTACGGTTTCGAGACCCGGATGGCCGTGAAGGCCGGTTCGCGGGACCTCGGCGTCACGTTCCTGAAGACCATTCCCTCGGTCGAGTACGTGCGCAACGGCTACCGCGCCCGCTTCGAGCGACCCTATCGCTTTAATGCGGACGTGATGTCCATCGCCATGCCGTTTGTCGAAACGGTCGTCGTGACCGGGCCGTTCGACGCACGGGGTCCTGGTGATACGCCCAGCCGCAAGAAGGTGTTCGCCTGCCGGCCGGCCACCGCGGCCGAGGAGCCGGCGTGCGCGCGCCGCATCGTGACGCGGCTCGCGGAGCGCGCCTACCGTCGGCCCGTCACGGACGCCGAGATCGGCGAGGTCCTCGCGTTCTACGAACGGGGACGGACGGAAGGCGGCTTCGAGAAGGGCATCGAGATGGCGGTCCGACGCCTGCTCGTGAGCCTGAACTTCCTCTTCCGCACCGAACTCGACCCACCCGCGGCGGCGGGCGACACGCCCTACCGGATCAGCGACCTCGAGCTGGCCTCGCGCCTGTCGTTCTTCCTGTGGAGCAGCATCCCGGACGATGAACTCCGGACGCTGGCCGTGCGCGGGTCGCTCCGCGATCCGGGCGTGCTCGAGAAGCAGGTGCGGCGCATGCTCGCCGACGAGCGCGCGATGGCCTTTGTGGAGAACTTCGCGGGGCAGTGGCTGCGCCTCCGCAACCTGTCCAACGTCCGCCCGTCAGAAGCCTTCTTCCCCGACTTCGACACAGGCCTGCGCGACGCCATGCGCCGCGAGACGGAGCTCTTCTTCCACAGCATCCTGCGGGACGACCGGAGCGTCGTCGACCTGCTCACGGCTGACTACACCTTCCTGAACGAGCGGCTGGCGCGGCACTACGGCATCCCGAACGTGAAGGGACCCGAGTTCCGCCGCGTGGCGCTCTCGGACGAGCGTCGGCGCGGGCTGCTCGGTCACGCCAGTGTGCTCACGGTGACGTCGCCGGCGATCCGCACCTCACCCGTGCAGCGTGGGAAGTGGATCCTCGAGAACATCCTCGGGTCTCCGCCTCCGCCGCCGCCGCCGGCCGTGCCGACGCTCACCGAAGCCGAACCGGGGAGCAAGGTCGGGCCGAAGTCGATCCGGGAACGGATGGCGCAGCACCGGGCGAACCCGGTCTGTTCCGCCTGCCACAACTTCATTGACCCGGTGGGCTTCGCCCTGGAAAACTACAACTGGGTGGGGCAGTGGCGGAGCGTCGACGACGCGTATACTCCGATCGACGCGTCCGGCCGGCTGCCCGACGGCACCACATTTACCGATCTCAAGGGCTTCCGGGCCGCCCTTGCGACCAACCGGGAGCGGTTCGTGAATACCCTCACGGAGAAGCTGCTGACCTACGCGATGGGCCGCGGTGTCGAGTACTACGACATGCCGGCGGTTCGGAAGATCCAGCGGGAATCGGCCGCGCAGCGCCACCGGTTCTCGGCCCTTGTCATGGGCATCGTTACAAGCGCGCCTTTCCAGATGCGGAGACCACAATCATGATGCTGTCGAAGATCGCTCTCAGCCGCCGGACCGTCCTGAGGGGAGCTGGGGCGACCCTCGCGCTTCCGCTGCTTGACGCCATGGTGCCGGCCCTGACCGCCACCGCGCGGACGGCCGCCGCGCCTGTGCCGCGTCTCGGGTTCTTCTATCTGCCGAACGGCGTGGCCCAGAAGTTCTGGCAGCCCAAGGGCACCGGCGCCGACTTCGAGTTCTCGCCGACGCTCAAGTCGCTGGAGCCGTTCCGGAAGCAGGTGACGGTGGTCAGTGGCCTCTCCAATGCCGCGGCCATTTCGACGACGCAGGGGTCGGGCCCGCACACACGCGCCCACGCCGTCTGGTTGAACGGCGTGACCCCGAAGTGGACTGAAGGGTCCGACTACCGTTCGGGCACGACAATCGACCAGTTCGCCGCCGAAGTGATCGGCAAGGACACCCAGCTGCCCTCGCTCGAGCTCGCGCTTGAGCCGAACTACATGGTCGGCAACTGCGAGCTGGGTTACAGCTGCGTCTATATCAACAGCACCGCCTGGAAGTCGCCCACGATGCCGCTGCCGATGGAGAACAACCCGCGGCGCGTCTTCGAACGGCTGTTCGGCGATGGTGACAGCGTCGAGTCACAGAAGCGGCGCCTGCAGCTCGATCGGAGTCTGCTCGACTCCGTCACAGGTGAGGCGAGCCGGCTCGCGACGCGGCTCGGCAGCCAGGACCGCGCCACGCTGGGCGAATACCTCCAGACGATCCGCGACGTCGAGAAGCGCATCATCCGGACGGAGCAGTCACGGGAGACGACGGAACTGCCGGAGATGGCGCAGCCGCTCGGGATCCCGTCGACCTTCGACGAGCACGCCAAGCTGATGATGGACCTGCAGCTGCTGGCGTATCAGGCGGACATCACCCGCGTGGTCACCTTCCAGATCGGGCGTGAGCAGAGCAACCGGACGTACCCGGAAGTGGGTTGCCCCGAAGGCCACCACGACCAGTCCCACAAGGGCGACGCCGAGAACCTGATGGTCTACTCGAAGGTCAACGCGTACCACACGCTCCTGTTCTCGCGCCTCATCCAGAAAATGCACGAGACGCGCGACGGAGACGGGACGCTGCTCGACCACGCGATCATGACGCTGGGTGGCGGTATGGGCGACGGGTCGCGTCATAGTCCGCTGGACCTGCCGGCGGTGCTCGTGGGCGGCGGCAACGGCGCGCTCGCCGGGAACCGGCACCTGACGTACCCGGCCCGTGTGACGCCGATGATGAACCTCGGCCTGAGCATCCTCGACAAGGTCGGCGTGCACATCGACCGCATCGGTGACAGCACCGGGCGCCTGGCGGGGCTCTAGCGTGCGCCGGCACCTCCTGTCCCTCGCACAGGCCGGCCTCGCGGCCGTCGTGTGCGCGCTCCTGACGACGCCGCTCGAGGCGGCCACGCCGTCGGCGCCGCTCATCGACGCGGCGAAAGCCGGCGACGTCGCCAAGGTGCGGGCGCTGGTGCAGAAGAAGGCGAACGTCCTGGCGACGACGC
>JBIKWH010000231.1:0-4214 GCA_044356435.1 Vicinamibacterales bacterium | reverse complement strand
TTCCAGAAACCCGTGGTCCAGGTATGCGAGCGTCTGCAGGTCCATCGCGGCCATTTTGCTATGATTCAGCGCTCCGCATGACCGAGTTCACGGCCGACATGGTGATCATCGCGCCGCCCACAGCGGTGCTCGATGCGTTCTTCGACGCGCAGTCGCTGACCACCTGGTGGGAGGTCAAGCGATCGCTCTGCGTGCCTCGCCCGCTCGGCAGCTACGCCGTGGAGTGGGAGACCACCGAGTGGAAGGACCCGATTCTCGGCCGCCTCGGCGGTGCGCTCCACGGGATGGTGATGGAGTACAAGCCCGGCCGTGAGTTCTTCCTCGCCGACGCCTTCTGGCTCCCGCCCGACGGCGCGCCCATCGGCCCGATGGCCCTCGAAGTGAAGGTGAGCAAGCACGCCTGGGGATCGCAGCTCCACGTGCGCCAGTCGGGCTTCGAAGAGAGTCCACGCTGGCGCCGCTACTACGAGGTGATCACGCCTGGCTGGGAGCGCGCGCTGACGCTGCTCAAGGATCAGCTCGAAGGCAAGGCGCCCGCCAGGGCGTAAAGCCTCCTACGGCCTCGTCGCCTCCGTCGCCGTTCCCGATCGCACAGACGGCAGCCCTGGCGTGAACCAGACTTGAGGAGCAGATGCCGCGCACGACCCACCCCGAATCGCACCGCAGCGACCGCATCGGCTGGCTCCGCGCCGCGGTACTCGGCGCCAACGACGGGATCGTTTCGACGGCGAGCCTGGTGGTCGGCGTCGCGGCCGCCGGTGCCGAGCCCGGCAGTGTCCTGCTGACGGGCGTGGCCGGGCTGGTGGCCGGTGCGATGTCCATGGCCGCCGGCGAGTACGTGTCGGTACATTCGCAGGCCGACACCGAAGCAGCCGACCTGTCGCGCGAGCGTGCTGAGCTCGCAGGCGATCCCGTCGCCGAGCAACGCGAGCTTGCCGCGATCTACGTGGCGCGTGGCCTCGCGCCCGCGCTCGCGGCGCAGGTGGCCGAGCAGTTGATGACCCACGACGCCATCGGCACACACGCGCGCGAGGAGCTCGGCATCTCGGCAACGCTCGGCGCGCGGCCGGTCCAGGCAGCGCTGGCCTCGGCGGCGAGTTTCGCGGTGGGTGCCGCGCTGCCGCTGGCGGTGGTCTGGCTGGCCACCGGCCGCAACCTGATCGTCTCGGTGTCGGCGATGTCGCTGTTTTTCCTGGCACTGCTGGGCGTGGCGGCGGCGCGCGCCGGTGGCGCGAAGGTCTGGACCAGCGCCGCGCGTGTCCTCTTCTGGGGCGCGTTGGCCATGGCCATCACCGCGGGGGTCGGCGCGCTGTTCGGCACGGCGGTGTGACTGGGCGTCCTGGCGCCGTCCGGCTGCCACGAATCACCGCAACAGGTGTGCCACGCATTAGGCTCGGCCCCGGACAATTACGAGACAACCGCGAAGGACAGATGGCGCCTGCGACGCCCGGTGCCAGGGGGCGCACATGACATGGCTGTGGTGGCTGGTGGTGATACTGGGCGTACTGACGCTTGCCGCGGTGGGCCTCGCTGCCTACGGCGAACGCCGTTGGACGGGCACCGTGCAGGCGCTGCGGAGCACGCTCGACGCGGGCCGCATCGACGGCCAGCATCCGGCCCAGACGGCGCCGACACGCTATGACGCGCGCGAACTCGACGGTCTACCCGCGCCGGTGCAGAGGTATTTCCGCGCCGTGCTCAAGGACGGCCAGCCCATCATCACCGCCGTCACGATCGACCTTGCCGGCACCTTCAACATGTCACCCACGGCCGAGCAGTGGAAGCCGTTCACGTCGCGTCAGCGAGTCACCACGCGTCGCCAGGGCTTCCTGTGGGACGCGAGGATCTCGATCCTCCCGGGCGTGGCGGTGCGCGTCGTCGACAGCTACATCGTCGGTCATGGCCTGCTGCGTGCAGCGGTTTTGGGCCTGTTCACGATGGCCGACATGCACGGTGATGGTGAGATTGCCCGCGGCGAATTCATGCGCTGGTTCGCCGAAGTCCCCTGGTACCCGACGGCGCTCCTGCCCAGCCAGGGCGTGCGCTGGCAGGCCGTGGATGACCATTCGGCCACTGCCACGATGGTCGACGGCCCGATCAGCCTGACCTTGCTGTTCAGGTTCAACGACGCTGGCCTCATCGGCTCGTTCCGGGCCGAGGCCCGCGGCGGCATGGTGGGCAAGACGATGGTCATGGCCCCCTGGGAAGGCATCTGGTCGAACTACCAGACGCGCGACGGCGTGCTCGTGCCCCTCACCGGGGAGGTGGCCTGGATGCGCCCGGAAGGGCGCAAGCCGTACTTTGTCGGCACGGTCAGGGCACTGACGTTCGAGTTCTCGCCGTGAGAGCCTACAGCCGCTGCAATTTGAGAAAGTTCGTCCGGCCCTTTTCGAGGTCCGGATTCACGCTGACCACCGCAATCACGCCACCCGCCGGCACCTGCCCCCGCTCGGCGAGCTGACGCCCGATCCGCACCGCCACCGTTTCCACATCCCCGCGCAGATCCGCGACCACCGGCACCACGCCCCACGACAGGGCGAGGCGGTGGGCGATGTCGTGCTGGTCCGTGGCTCCGAAGATCGGCGCGCGGGGCCGGAGCGCCGAGAGCAGCCGCGCCGTCTTGCCGCCGTGCGTGATCGCCACGATGCCATCGGCGCCGCCATGGTCGGCCAGCGTGACCGCCGCCTCGCACAATGCGCGGCCGTGGCCCGAGAGCACGTGCGCATCGTCGAGCAGCATCGAATCCGCCGAGGGGCTCGACTCCGCGTCGCGGATCACCGCGTCAAGCGTCTGGACCACCTGCACCGGGTACTCGCCGACCGCCGTCTCACCCGCGAGCATGATCGCGTCCACGCCGTCGTCGACCGCGTTGGCGGCGTCGCTCACCTCGGCCCGCGTCGGCCGTGGCGCCGTGCGCATCGACTCGAACACCTGCGTGGCCACGATCACCGGCACGCCGGCGGCCCTGGCCTTGCGCGTGATCTCCTTCTGCACGCGCGGCACCTGCTCGAGCGGCAGCTCGAGGCCGAGGTCGCCCCGCGCCACCATCACGCCGTCCGCCTCGTGGAGAATCGCGTCCAGCGCGGCCACGGCTTCAGGTCGCTCCAGCTTGGCGATGAGCGGCAGGTGCGGCGCGCCCGCGGCCACGGCCGCCGCGCGCGCGACCTTCAGGTCGTGCTCGTTCTGCACGAAGCTCAGTGCCACGAAGTCGACACCCTGCTCGACGCCGAAGCGCAGGTCCCGCGCGTCCTTGTCGGAGAGGCCCGCCGCTGGAAGCGGCGCACCCGGCGCGTTGATGCCCTTGTGCTCACCCAGGCGCCCGCCGTGGACAACCGTGGTCTCCAGTTCGGTCTTGCTGCCGCCTTCGACGCGGAGCTCGAGACGGCCGTCGTCGATCAGGAGCCGGTCGCCGGGTCGCGCGGCCGCCACGAGCGGCGCGTAGGTGGTGGAGATGCGGCCGGGCTCGCCCACGAAGTCGCCGACCGCCACGACGAGGCGATCCCCGACCGCGAGGTCAATGCCGCCGCCCTTGAGCAGGCCCGTCCGGATCTTCGGGCCCGCGAGGTCCTGAAGGATGGCCACGAACCGGCCCGACTCGGCCGCCGCGGCGCGAATCCGGGCGATGACCGCTGCGTGCGCCTCCTGCGTGCCGTGCGAGAAGTTCAGGCGGAACACGTCCACGCCCGCGCCGATCAGCGCGCGCAGGGCGGCATCGGTGCTCGTGGCTGGACCGACGGTCGCGATGATCTTGGTGTGGCGCATCTCTGGGTCCCGCCTGTCTGAACATTGCGCCATTTCGCCACAACCGGTTCGCATCACGATTGATCTACGGAACAGCAGAACTGATTGTGGCGCGATCTACACGCTTCCAGCAAGGCAATCGACACAATTGGCACAAACATGAGGGCACGTACAATCGAAGCCGTGACGCTTTCCGACTGGCTCGACGCCGCCCTGAAGGACGCCGACCGCCGGGGGCTCCCCGCGCTGCGGCCCCTGCTCGAAGGGCTCGCCCGCTCCACCGACGCGCTGCGCGCCTCAGAGTGGAACACCGATGCGCGGGACAGCGCCCCACGTGGACCTTCCGACCGCCCCGATGTCCGCTGACGCGTCCAGCATCGCGCAACTCGCGCCCCGCATCCGCGCCGGAGACGTCTCCTCCGAGTCGCTGACGCGTGCGTGCCTCGAGCGCATCGAGGCCGACAACCCCGCGG
>JBIKWH010000011.1:0-14502 GCA_044356435.1 Vicinamibacterales bacterium | reverse complement strand
GTCGCAGCGCAGTACTGTGAGACCTGGGAAGGATTCGACGAGGCGCCCGATGTCCCCGCCGGGCGTCTGGGCCAACACGGGTGTCGAGATCGCGTAGCCGTTGTCCTCGACGAGGATGACCAGCGGGAGGCGTTCGGTGCACGCCGTGTTGAGCGCCTCCCAGAACTCGCCCTCGCTCGTGCCGCCGTCGCCGATGGAGACGTAGGTGATTTCGTCCGCGTGCACGGGGTCGCCGCTGGCGGGACCAACGCCCAGCGCGCGGTACCGGACCGTCGCTTCCGCGCAGCCCACGGCGTGCAGGCACTGCGACGCGACGACGCTGCTCTGCGTGGGAATGCGGAGGTGCCGGCTGCTCCAGTGCGAGGGCATCTGCCGCCCGGCCGACGTGCCGTCGTCCCGGGCGCCCACGGCCGCGAGAAACATCTCGTAGGGCGTCATCCCGAGCGCGAGGCAGAGAGCGCGGTCGCGGTAGTAGGGGAAGAACCAGTCGTGGCCGGGCGTGAAGGCCATCGCGGCCGCGGTGAGGATCGCCTCGTGCCCCGCGCCGCTGATCTGGAAGTACACCTGGCTCTGATTGCGGAGGTGGATCTCGCGGTCGTCGATGGCCCGCGAGAGCAGCATCGACCGGTACGCCGCGATCAGCGCATCGCCGGTCAGGCCGGTGATGTGACTGAGCCGGGAAGAAGTCGCGGCCTTGGCGCCCCCTGCGGGGGCCACGCTCGACGCCATAACCGGCGAATTATAGCACCCGGCCGAGGTGTGAACGTCCGGGCTGCGATAGAGTGTCGCGCATGTCCACTCCGATCTCCATTCCCACCGACCGCGTGACGCTGCACCGTTGGGACGACATCGAACTCGAGAAAGTCACCGACATGCTCTCCCGCAAGATCATCACGGGGGAGAAAGAGATGATTACGCAGATTTATCTGAAAAGCGGCTGCATCGTCCCGATGCACAACCACGAGGCGGAACAGATCACCTACGTGCTGACCGGATCGATGAAGTTCAAGGTGAACGGCGAGGACGTGGTGGTGCGCGCCGGCGAGGTGCTGCACATCCCGTCATGGCTGCCGCATCAGGCCGAGGCGCTCGAGGACTGCTTCGAGATGGATATCTTCAGCCCGATCCGCTACGACTGGTTGAACGGCACGGACAACTACTTCTTCAACGAACCGGTCAAGTAGGCGGCGCGCCGCTGAGCGAGGGGAGAGCTCGGCCGCGGGCAGGCGATGCCCGTTTTGAACGCTCCCTGGGCGCATGGGAACGACACCCGGCTCGGATCTTTTTTAGTCGCGCTCAAAACGGGCATCGCCCACCCGCAACCGAGCGCGCGCTTGAGACCAGTGCACGCGATCAGTGCACGCGCGGGCCGGGGCCGCGGCCGCCGGGGTAGACGTCGAATCTGCGACGGTGCCGGTCAATCTTCCAGCGCTGGTAGCGGTAGGTGATCTCCGCCAGCGGCCGCATGCGGCCACCCTTCAGGAACAGGTACCCGGCGACGATGCCGCCGAGGTGCGTCGTGTGGGCGACGCCACCCACTTCACTCATCGCGAGGAAGAGGGAGATCGCGCCGACGATCAGCACGAAGTACTTCGCCGGAATCGGAAAGAGCATCCAGAAGTAGATCGGGCGATCCGGGTGGTACTGCGCGTAGGCCAGCAGCAGGCCATACACGGCACCTGACGCGCCGATGGTCAGCGAGACATACAGCATCTCGCCGATCGAGCCGGGCAGAAGTGAGGCGAGCAGGGTCGTCACGGCGGCGCCGATGCCGCACACGGCGTAGTACCGCGCGAAGTACGCCGTGCCCCACATCCGCTCCATCTCCACGCCGAACATCCACAGCCCGAGCATGTTGAAGAGGATGTGGGAGAGCCCGCCGTGGAGAAACATGTAGGTCACCGGCTGCCAGAGCGCGGCGTGACCGAAGACGTCGGCGGGCCGGAGGCCGAGCCGGAGCGTGACGTCGGGAACGAGAAACGCGATCAGGAATCCCACGACGTTGGCGGCGATGAGCGCGCGGACCGCGGGCGTGATCGGGCCCGGGCCGAACGAGTATGACGAGGACGACGGCCGGTAGGTGGGGCGTGAGGGTGACATCTGTCAGGGTCCAGGCTTCAGGGCCAGCGCCCGATCATCGGGCAGCGGCAGCGCCAGCAGCACCGCGCCGAGCGGCAGCACCGCCACGAGCATGAGTGCCGTCTCGATGCCGATCCGGTCCGCCAGCAACCCGACCAGCGCCACCAGCAGGCCGCCCGTGCCCCAGGCGAAACCCATCATAAGAGACGAGACGGTGGCGGCACTGATCGGCGCCAGGGTCTGGCCGAAGGTGACGTTCACCGGCAGCGTGGACTGCAGCAGAAAGCCACCGAGGCAGAGCACCGGCAGAAACAGGCCCGCCGGGAGCAGCGGCGCGACGGTCAGGAACGGTACCGACGCGGCCAGCGACCAGACGATGACCCGCCGTGCGCCCCACCGGTCTGCCATGGACCCGCCGAAGAACCCGCCGGCGCTCGTGCACGCCAGATACACGGCCGCCATGGCGCCGGCAGCGCCGACCGACACGCCGCGCCGCGTCAGCAGGACGGGCATGAACGTCGAGATGCTCACGGCGGTCAGCGTCCGCACGACGACGATGAGATACAGCAGGCCGAGCGGCTTTGCGTAGGGCCGCAGCCCCGCGAAGCCGCGCGCCGCGTGCGGCTCTCCGGGCGGGTCGAGTGGCGGCATGTGCCGCAGCCACCACGCCAGCAGCGCGAGCCCCGGCACCATCAGCACGGGCGTCCAGGCTACGCCGGCCACGGCCACGAACGGGGCAAAGACGAGCGGGCCGAGCGCGAAGCCCATCGAGCCGCCGGTGATGTGGACCGACATCGCCATGCCGCGGCGATACCCACCGAGCTTGTGCACCAGTGCCGCGGCCGGCGGGTGGAACGCGGCGCCGCCGAGGCCGCCGACGACCAGGATCGCCGCCGCCGTCCAGACGTCCTCGGCAAGACCGAGGAGGCTGAGCACCGCGACGGAGAGGATCGGGCCGGCGATGAGCAGCAGACGCGGCCGCCACCGATCGGCGAGCGCGCCGAAGGCGAGCTGGGAGACGGAGTTGGAGAGCTGCAGGCACGTCTGGAGGAGTCCGGCCGTGGCGAGCGTCAGGCCCAGACGCGGAATCAGCACCGGCAGGAGCGGCGCATAGATGTTGCTGAAGCCGTCCACGATGAAGTGCGTGGCTGCGACCACGGTGATGGCGGGCGGCAGGCCGAAGATCCGGATCTTCATGCGCGGGACCGGCCCAGCCGGCGGAGCACCATCGCCGACGCCTGCCGGAACTCCGGGATCCGCAGTGCCCACGCCGACGCCGCCAGCACGACGAGCGCCACGGCGATCGCGGATCCGAGACGGGTGAGCTGCGACACGAGCGCCGTGCCCGGCACCCACACGTCGAGCCTGGCGTAGGCAACCGTCGCCGCGACGCCCATGAACGCGGAGGCCAGCGCGATCCGGATGAGCGACGAACTGACTCGCGCCGCCTCCACGCCGTCCAGCCGGCGCGACAGGCGCCACACCAGCAGCGACGCGCTGACGAGCGCCGCGACGGAGGTGCCCAGCGCAAGGCCGGTGAAGCCGAGCCAGCGCGACAGCGCGATGTTGAGCGTTGCGTTGGTCAGGACCGAGACGACGCTGATGACGACCGGCGTACGGCTGTCGCCCAGCGCGTAGAACGTCGGGGCGACGATCCGGGAGACCGAGTAGCCGACGAGCCCGACGGCGTAGAACTGCAGCGCGCCGGCCGTCGCGGCAGTGTCCAGCGCGGTGAACGCATGCCGCTCGAAGAGCAGCTGCACGATCGGCGTGGCGAGCACGGCCAGGCCGACCGTCGCCGGCACGTTCAGCATCAGCATCAGCGAGAGCCCGTCGGCAACGGTGGTGCGGATCGCGGCGTCGTCGCCGCCCGCGGCGTGGCGCGACACGGCCGGCACGGTGGCGGTGGCGACCGAGACGCCGAAGAGGCCGATCGGCAGATACATCAGCCGGAACGCGTAGTTCAGCCACGACACGGCGCCAGTCCCGTGCTCGGTGGCGAGGACCGTGTTGACGAACACGTTCACCTGCGTCGCCGCGAGGCCGATCGTCCCCGGGCCCATCAGCAACAGGATCCGCCGCAGACCCGGATCGGAGAAGTCGAGGATGAACCGGTGACGGTAGCCTTCCGCGCGCAGGCCGGGCCACTGCAGCGCGATCTGCCCGAGACCGCCGACGAGCGTGCCGATCGCGACGGACGCGATGGGCGGCAGGCCGAACGCCGGCATGATCGGCGTCAGCGCCAGCGCGCAGACCACCGTCGCCACGTTGAAGGTCGCCGGCGAGAGCGCGGGCATGAAGAAGCGGCGCAGGCTGTTCAGCATCCCCATGCAGGCGGCCGCCACCGCGACCAGCATGAGGAACGGCGCCATCGTGCGGGTCAATCCGACGGTGAGCGCCAGCTTGCCCGGTACATCTGCGTAGTCGCCGGCAAAGGCCAGTACGAGCGGGCCGGCGAAGAGGATCCCGAGCAGCACCAGGAGCCCGGTCGCCAGGAGCAGCGTGTTGATGACGATGCTGGCCAGCCGCCATGCCGCGGCCTTGCCGTCCGTGGCGAGCGTCTTCGTGAACGTGGGGACGAACGCCGCGCTCATCGCGCCTTCCGCGAACAGGTCGCGCACCATGTTCGGCACGCGGAACGCCACGTTGAAGGCGTCCATCGCGTCGCTGGCGCCGAAGTACGACGCGAGCACCTGCTCCCGGACGACGCCCAGGATGCGGCTGGTCAGCGTGGCGGCACCGGTGACGCCGGCCGCGCGGGCGAGTCCGGACTCAGAGGACACGCTGGAAGCGGCGCCCCGGGACGTGCCGGTCGGTTCGCTCACGGGGTACAAAAAAAGCGGGCCTCGGCGGAACCGAGGCCCGAAGGGAAGGGTGAAGGCTGACTAGGCCTTGCTGCAGAGTATAGACGCCCGATGTGACGGGAAAGTTGTCCTGATGTTGTCGCGGTACGTCGCGAACGGTCCCACATTGTCCCTACCGGCTGTCTCTACAGGGCCGCGAGTCGTGCCTTGACGGCCTCGCTGATGAGCTTCCCGTCCGCGCTCTTCCCGGCGAGTCGCGCTACCACGGCTTTCATCACCTTCCCCATGTCCTTCGGGGAGGTGGCGCCCGTCTCCACGATGGCTTCGGCGACGGCAGTCTCGATCTCACCGGCCGACGCGGCCGGCGGCTGGTACTCCTCGAGGATGGCGAGCTCGGCCGTCTCCTTCGCCACGAGGTCCTGGCGGCCGGCGGCGGCGAACTGTTCGATGGAGTCGCGGCGCTGTTTCACGAGCTGCGCGATGACCTGCACCACTTCCGCATCGTCGAGGTCGCGGTTCTTCTCGACGCCGCGGTTCATGATGGCCGCCTTGACCATCCGCAGGGTGCCGAGCCGGCCGGCCTGCTGGGTCTTCATCGCGGTGGTGATCTCCGCGTTGACGCGGGCTGCCAGTGGGGAATCTGCCATGGGTGTCCTGGTGTCTAGTGATCCTGATCCGAGTCGCCGAACGTGATGTGCCATCCGTCCGTCTGGTCGTAGAAGCCCGCGGGCACTTCGACGGCGTTGACCTTCACCGCCACGTCGATCCCCGACTTGACCTGGAAGTAGCCGTTTCGTTTCAGCACCTTCCGGAAGGCGGCGTGCATCACGAAGCAGCGGACCTTGTCCGTGTCCTCGGCGCGCGCCTCGCGGTCCACCCAGCGCAGCAGGGTCTTCAGTCCGGATACATCGCCCGGCGCGACGAGCAGGTCGACCAGCAGCGTGACCTTGCCCAACGGTTCGTAGAGGTGCCGGTACACCGCGTACCCGTGTACCTCGCCTTCGCGTTTCAGTGCGACTACCGCGTAGCGGACGTGCGGCGGCTCGATATAGCGCCAGTTCAGATACGCGGCATCGCGCCGGACCGCGAGGTCGAACTGCGGCGCCAGCCGCTCCCAGAGCGCCGTGAACGACGCGTCGAAGCGGCGGATCGGTTCGCACTCGGCACGGAGCGGCCGCGACCGTGCGACGACGCGGACAACCGGCAGCGTAAGTGCCGAGATGATCCGGTTGATCAGCACGGGTACGCTCGGCAGCCGGAGCGCCCGTCGCGTCAGCGGCTTCACGAGGCATGGCAGCGCCGTGGGTGCCGGCCAGTGCAGCCGGTCATAGATCGCCCGCGTGGCGGCCGGGACACCAAGCGTCAGCGCGGCGCCCGTGTTGCGGTCCCAGTTGCGGATCAGCGCCTCGTCAAGGGCCAGCGCCTCCCGTTCCGGCGCGACATAGGCTTCCGAGCCCCAGGTCGCGTCCACGTTCATGCCGCGGAGGGAGAGCCGCACCGGGAGCGTCGGGAAGTGGGCCACGACCGTCGGGCCCTCACGGGCGACCCACAGGCGCGGCTGGCCGCCGAGGTTGCACGGATTACGGCGGTGCAGCCAGTCCCAGCGGAGCGACTGGGCCTCCGCGGCGTCGGGACCGTGTGTCCTCCGGTAGAGCGTGTCGACCCCGCGCCGATCCTCGGGGCGGAAACGATCGATCTCCGCCATGCCTGACTAGCGCGTCGCCGGCCCGGTGCCGGTGGCGGGCGGAACGCCCGGGTTGGTCGGCGAGAGCGGGATCCCCTGTGGAACGGGCGTAATCGACCCCGGTGCTCCGGCTGGCATGGTGCCGAACGGGCTCACCGGTGCCGCCTGCGGGCCGGCACCGGGGCCGCGGGAGGGACCCGGCGAAACGCCGGAGGTGCCACTCTGTGGCGAGACGAGCGAGGGAGGGTAATTGCCGATCGGCACCTGATAGCGCGGCAACCCGTTAGGTTGCTGGGGCGGGACGCCAGCCGGCATCGCGGAAACGCCCCCCTGTGCTGGCCGGGGCATTGGGGGACCACCGCCGGGGAAGGCCGGTGTCTGCGGACTCGGGAGGTCCGGATCTTCGTCGAAGCCGTCATCCGGATCCGGCATCTGCGGAGCAGGCTGAAAGACCGGCTGTCGACCGGCCATGCCGGCCGGCCCGGGTGGCGGAGCCGCCGGCGCTGCGCTGGTGGCCAGGATCACGACTTTGTCGAAGAGCGCCTGCGCCGGGTCCGGCGTGCCTGGCCGGGCCGACACGAGATACCCGGCGACGCTGCGGAGAATGATGTCGAGGGCCTGCCGTTCGGGCACGCCGGCCAGTTGCAGCGTGACGGGTGTGCCGGCGACTTTTTCGCCGTTGATGACGGCCACGCCTCCGACGCGCGCCCACTCGGCGAGGATCTGGCGGACCGGGACGTTGGCGGCGTCGAGCGTGACCAGTCCGTTGCGCATGGTCAGTCTCACCGGCTGCGCCGCGACCTGCTGCATAGCGACCTGCTGGGCCGTGGCCGCTGTGGCGGCGGCAACGAGCAGGGCGGCGACGAGCGGCAGGCGCAGGCGGGTCACGACAGCCCCATCTTACGGCCGCCTGCGGTCCCTGTGCGAATCGGATCGGTCAGACCACCCGCTTCCGGGTCAGGACGTGCCGCGGTGGAAGGCGATGACCCGCTGGATGATCTCGTCCAGGGGCACGCGCGGCTCGAAGCCGATCAGCGCGTGGATCCGGGCAATGTCGGGCACGCGGCGCGGCATGTCCTCGAAACCCTCCTCGTAGGCCTCATCGTAGGGAATCGAGACGATCGACGAGTGACTGCCGGCCAGCGCCCGCACGCGCTCGGCCAGCGCGCGGATCGAAATCTCGTGCGGGTTCCCGATGTTGAGTACCTGGCCGACCGCCGCCGGCGTGGCCATCAGTGTCACCAGCGCGTCGACGACGTCCCCGACGTAGGTGAAGCTGCGCGACTGCGTGCCGTCGCCGTAGACCGTGATGGGCTCGCCCGCCAGCGCCTGACCGACGAAGCGCGGCAGCACCATGCCGTACTGCCCGGTCTGGCGTGGCCCGACCGTGTTGAACAGCCGTACGATGACGACCGGCAGCGCGCGCTCCTTCCAGTAGGCCAGTCCCAGGAACTCGTCGATCAGCTTGCTGCAGGCGTACGCCCAGCGGTGCTTGGAGGAGGGCCCGAGCACCAGATCCGCGTCCTCCCGGAAGGGCACGTGCACGCTCTTGCCGTACACCTCTGAGGTCGAGGCGATGAAGACCGGTGTCCGGGTCCGGACCGCGTGCGTCAGCACGATGTCCGTGCCGTGCACGTTGGTCTCGATCGTGTGCACAGGCCGCTCGACGATCAGCTTCACGCCGACGGCCGCCGCCAGGTGGAAGACCCGCGTCGTCGATGAGCGGACCGATCACGGCGTCGTTCGCCACGTTGTCGATCACGCACCGGAACCGCGCGTGGTCGCGGAAGCCGGCCACGTTGGCGAGCGAGCCCGTGGAGAGGTCGTCGAGGGCGACGACGTCATGTCCGTCGGTCAGGAGCCGTTCGGCCAGATGCGAGCCGACAAAGCCACATCCACCGGTGATCAATACCTTCATGCGGGAGTATGTCCGTCTGCCGCGCGTACGGCGGCGATCACGCGGTCGGCATCCTGGAACGTCAGGGCCGGATGCAGGGGCAGCGAGAGCAGTTCGGCGGCCGCGCGCGCCGCAACCGGGCACGGAGCGGGATCGAATCGCGCGAACGCCCGCTGCGCGTGCAGGGGAATCGGATAGTGGATCAACGTGTCGATGCCCGCCGCGTCCAGGCTCGCGCGGAGGTCATCGCGGAAGGCGTGCCGCACAGGGAACAGATGATATACGTGCCCGGCGTCCCGCTGCGGCACGGGCACCGCGCCGCCGCCGTCGAGCCCGCTCCGGTAGCGCCGGGCGAGCTCCCGCCTCCGGTCCGTCCACGCCCGCAGGCGCCTCAGCCGCACGCGCAGTACGGAGGCCTGCAGTTCGTCCAGCCGGCTGTTGATGCCCGTCTCCAGGTGTTCGTACCGGGTCACCTGTCCCCCGTTGCGGAGGCGCCGGATGCGGCCGGCGAGGTCCGCATCCCCGGTGATGACGGCACCGCCGTCGCCGACCGCGCCGAGATTTTTCGTCGGGTAGAAGCTGAACGCCCCGGCCACGCCCACCGTCCCGACAGGCGTGCCCGCACAGGTCGCCAGATGCGCCTGGCAGCAGTCCTCGACGAGCGGCACACCGGCCGACGCGGCCACCGCGGTCAGCGCGGCAAGATCCGCGGGCTGGCCGAACAGGTGCACCGGGACGATGGCGCGCGTGCGCGTGGTCAACCGTGCGCGGCACGACGCGGGGTCGAGCGTCAGCCGGTCGTCATCGACGTCGGCGAAGACGGGCCGTGCGCCCACCATGGTCACGGCGAGCGCGGTGTAGGCCGCCGTCAGCGCCGGGACGATGACCTCGTCGCCCGGGCCGATTCCGAGCGCTCTGAAGATCAACGCGAGCGCGTCGGTGCCGTTGCCTGCGCCGATGGCGTGCGCGGCGCCAGAGGCCTGCGCGAACTCCGCCTCGAACGCGTCGCCTTCGGGGCCGAGCACGAACCAGCCGCGCGCGAGCACGCGATCGATCGCGGCGTGCACGTCTGCGGCATCCTCGCCGGGCGCGAGCGCCAGGAAGGGCAGGCGGGGAGGCGTCACGACTCCGCCGGCGTGGCGTCCGGGCCGTCGACGTAGTGCGCCCGGTGCTCGCGGTAGAACGCCACCGTGCGGCGCAGGCCTTCTTCGAGCGTCACCCGCGGTGTCCAGCCCAGCACGGACGCGATGAGCGTCGAGTCACTGTAGAAGCTGCCGATGTCGATCGCCTTCTTCTCGACCGGCCACGGCACCATCCGCGCGCGGCCCGACCCGGCGACGCGGAGGAGCAGGTCGACCAGCGCGCGATGCGCCGTCGGCTCGGCGCCGCCGACATTCAGCGTCATGCCGTTGCAGGCGTCGGACATGCCCGCGCGCAGAAACGCGTCCACCGCGTCGTCGACGTAGACGAAGTCGCGAATCTGGGAGCCGTCGCCGTAGATCTCGATCTCACGATCCTCGATCGCAAGACGGATGAACCAGCCGATGAAGCCCTGCCGGTTGTGACGGATGAGCTGACGCGGCCCGTAGATGTTCGTGAGGCGCAGGGAACAGGCGCGCACGCCGAAGACGTCGTTGTAGACGAGATGGTAGTACTCGCCGGCGACCTTGTTGATGCCGTTGACGTCCGTGGGCCGCACGAGGTGCCGCTCGGACACGGGCAGACTGTCGGGACGGCCGTACACCTGGCGGGTACCTGCGTAGACGACCTTGGTGCCCGGGTTGTTGTGGCGGCACGCTTCGAGCAGCACGAGCTGCGCACGGCAGTTGATGTCCAGGTCCGTCTGCGGATCGCGGATGCTGTCGATGTGGCTGACCTGCCCGGCGAGGTTGAAGATCACGTCATGGCCCTGCACGAGATAGTTCATCGTGCTCTGCTGCCGGATGTCGGCGACGTTCAGCGTGAGCCGGTCCTCGACGCCGTCGAGGTTGAAGTGATTCCCACCGTAGCCGGGGATCAGGGAGTCGACGACGATGACCCGCGCGCCGAGCTCCACGAGCCGCCGAGCGAGATTGCTGCCGATGAACCCCATGCCGCCGGTGACCATGACCGGCCGTCCGCGGTAGAAGGCGGCGAAGTCCATCAGCCGAGTCTGCCCGATCGGGTCTCTGCGCCTGCCGTGGCGGGCACCGGTTGCGGGCCGCGCTGCTGACGCAGGACGACGAGCTGGAACCAGAGCTTCAGGACGTCGACACCTGTCCAGAACACGCGCCGGACGTTGAAGAACTGCGACTGCCCGTGCGTCCGGTGGTAGTGGTGCACGGGCACCTCGACGATCCGGAAGCCGGCGGTCTGGATCTTCCGCATCATCTCCAGGCAGATCACGCCGGTGCTCTTGTCGAGCTGGACGCGGTCGAAGATCGAGCGGCGCATCAGCCGGAAGTCGCAGTCCACGTCGCGGACCTGCAGCCGGAACAGAACCTTCACGGTGTGGTGGTAGAGCGTGCCGATGATCACGCGGTACCACGGGTCCGAGCGCTCGATTTTGTAGCCGTTGACCAGATCGACGTCGGGCGCCATGCGGGCCCACAGCAGCGCGAACTCCGCCGGGTCGTACTGCGCGTCGCCGTCGGTGTAGGCGACCCACTCCTTCGTCGCTGTCGCGAAGCCCGTGCGCAGCGCGCCGCCGTAGCCCCGATTGTGCGGATGGTGGACGGCGCGTACCTGGGGATAGTTCGCGGCGAGCTCATCCACGATGGAGGCGGTCACATCCTCGCTGCCGTCGTTGACGACGATGACCTCGAAGTCGTCCGTCAGCCTGGACGCCACCTGCACAGCGCGAATGACGAGGCTTGCGATCGTTCCGGCGTCGTTGAAGGCGGGAAAGAAGATCGACAGGCTCGGCTGTCCGGCGGGCGGCGTCGAGGTCGTCATCGAGCGGCGTCCACTTTATCCCCGTTGCCGGAACGCGGCAACGCGGGACCGCCGCTTCGGAGCGTCGTGATCTGCTCCGAGACGAGGCCGACCAGAAACACGAGCGCCGCGAAGATCAGCAGCACGACGGCGCCGTTCGGGATCCGGCCGTGCACCAGCGCCGTCCATGCGCCGTAGGCCGAGCCCAGCGCGAACGCTGCACCGCTGATGGGCGCGAAGATCAGCAGCGGACTGTAGAGGGTGATGACCTTGAGCAGGATCAGCAGGAACGTCGCGCCGTCACGGGCGAAGCGGATCTTCGACGTGCCGGTGCGCGCGGCCGCGCGGATCGGCAGGAACAGGACGCTGTACCCCGCCTTGATGAAGGTCAGCGTCGTCGTCGTGGGCGTCGAGAAGCCGTTCGGGAGCAGGTGCAGGCACTCGAGCAGACAGCTCCGGCGCGCGCCGCGGAATCCCGACGTCAGGTCCGGAACCCGCATGCCGGTGAGATAGCTCGCCAGGGCATTTAACAGGCCGTTCCCGAGGCGCCGGCCGAGCGTGGCCTGCGTCGATGCGTCGCGCGCGCCCACGACCAGGTCGTACTCCCCGAGCGGTTCGATGATGCGCGCGGCGTCGGACGGCTGATGCTGGCCGTCGGCGTCGACGATCAGGACGAAGTCGCCGGTCGCTGCGCGGATGCCGGACTTCACGGCCGCGCCGTTGCCCTTGTTATAGGGGTGCCGGATGACGTGCGCGCCGGCCGTCGCCGCGGCGTCGCCCGTGCCGTCGGTGGAGCCGTCGTCCACGACGAGGACCTCGTGCCAGCCCTCGGCCCGAAGGCGCGTGACCACGGCACCGATCGCACCCGCCTCGTTGAAGGCGGGAATGACAACGCTGACGCTGGACGGGGCCGCCACGAGCGGATCAGCCTATCAGAGAGCCCGGGCGCGCCCGCGCGGGTGCTCCACTGCCGGCCACTTCGCGAGAGGTCGGGATCCCTTCACGAATCCGCATGGATTTTCACAGCCATTCAGGCGAAGATTGATCGAACCAGATCGACGCAAACGCTTGTGCCCGTGTGATTTGGCCGTTGACTTCTCAAAAGGCCGTCCCATAGACTCCCGGTGGAGCATTCTGGCTTTCAGTGGAGCTAAAGGGCCTACGCGGCAGCGCGACGACCCGGATTGACGACAAGGGACGCCTCAAGATCCCGTCGATTTTCCGGAGCGTGATTCAGGACCGGCACGGGGCGGACGTCTTCGTGACGAGCCTCACCGGCGAGTGCGTCCTCATTTATCCACTGAAGGAATGGGTCTCCCTTGAACAGCGGTTGCTCGACCTCCCCGAGCAACTGCCGGAACGGCTCAAGTTTCTCGAGCTGGTGAACTACTTCGGCCAGGAAGGCGAGCTGGATTCCCAGGGCCGCGTGCTGATTCCGACGCTCATCCGTCAGGAAGCGGCGATCGCGGGCGACGTGCGCGTCTACGGGCGCATTACGCACCTGGAAGTCTGGAACGCCGAACGCGTCGAGGCACGGAACACAGGCAATCGCTGGACCCGCGAGGACGGCGAGCGGTTGTCGGACTACACGAAGCGGCTGCCATCGCCCGGCTCCCCGGGCGGTTCGCGGTAGTCGCGGTTCTCCTCAGTTGCGGCGCCTGGCCGGCGCCGTGACCGACGTGGGCGTACCCGCGTCGTACGCCAGGCCAGGGGTTCGGGGTTCGTGGATGAACAGAGGCCGGTGCATCAGCCCGTCATGGTCGCTGAGGTGCTCGAGTGGCTCCAGCCGCAACGCGGCGGGCTGTTCGTGGACGGCACGCTTGGTCTCGGCGGGCACACCAGAGCCATCCTTGATGCGGGAGCGGCGCGCGTGATCGGCTTCGATCGCGACACGTCGGCGCTCGCGCTGGCTCGTGAGGCGCTCGCCCCGGTCGCCGACCGCGTGCAGTTCGTGCACAGCGACTACCGCGAGGCGCCCGCGCGCCTGGACGCGCTCGGTATCGGCACCATCGACGGCGCGCTGCTCGACCTCGGCGTCTCGTCCATGCAGCTCGACACGCCGGACCGCGGCTTCAGCTTCCGCCGCGACGAGCCGCTCGACATGCGGATGGACCAGACCAGCGGCCAGTCGGCGGCCGAGATCCTCCAGACCATCGACGAAGAGCCGCTCGCCGACGCCATCTATCAATTCGGCGAGGAGCGCCACTCCCGTCGCGTGGCCCGGGCCATCGTGCGCCAGCGTGAGCTGGCCCCGATCGCGACCACCGGGCGGCTGGCGGAGATCGTGCGCCGGGCCGTCCCGCACAAGGGCTACCAGCGGATCGACCCGGCGACGCGCACCTTTCAGGCACTGCGGATTCTGGTCAACCGCGAACTCGACGGACTCGACACCGCGCTGCGGTCGTTTCTGGAGCGGTTGTCCGTGGGCGGCCGGCTCGTGGTCATCACGTTCCACTCGCTCGAAGACCGAATCGTGAAGCACACGCGGCGCGCGCTCGCCGCCGGCGACGACAGTACGGTGCAGGTGCTGACGAAGCGCCCGCTCACCGCCGGCGACGACGAAGTGGCACACAACCCGCGTGCGCGGAGCGCCAAGCTCCGCGTCGCCATGCGAGTGGGGTAGGCCGATGGCTGCTGGCTCGTTCGAATTCGTCATCAAGAAAGACGTCCGGAACAACCCGATCGTCCGCGAGGTCGACCAGAAGCGGCACCGCGAGATGTGGCGCGCGATTGCCATCGGCGTCGTCGTGGTCGGCGCGCTGCTGTTCTCGGCGTGGCAGCACTTCGAGTTGATTCGTCACGGGTACCGGATCGAGGCGATGCAGCGCGAGCGGCTCGTCCAGGACGAGATCAACCGGCACCTGCGCCTCGAGATCGAAACACTCCGCTCGCCCGCCCGTATCGAACGGCTGGCCACCGGCCGTCTGCACATGGTGGCGCCGGGTCCCGCCGACGCCGCTGTCGTGGAGCGTGTGAAGACGGCGCCGCCGCCCTCCCGCTCCGTCG
Organism: Vicinamibacterales bacterium; assembly: GCA_044356435.1. Taxonomy (GTDB): domain Bacteria; phylum Acidobacteriota; class Vicinamibacteria; order Vicinamibacterales; family UBA2999; genus CANKJK01. Next base: position 119 of record JBIKWH010000011.1, on the reverse strand, counting down.
TCGCCCTCAGGTAGATCGCCGCCGTGACCGAGCCGACCCTGCATCGCTGGCGTCCGACGCTGAAGCGGCGCGCGCTGGTGACCGCGGCGTGCTTCCTGCTGTGGGCGGGCGCGATCGAG
>JBIKWH010000230.1:0-4221 GCA_044356435.1 Vicinamibacterales bacterium | reverse complement strand
GCCGAGGCGCGCTATTCCGGATTCAAGGTGGGCGCGGCGCTCGAAACCGAAGACGGCACGATCGTCACCGGCTGCAACGTCGAGAACGCGACTTATGGCCTGACCGTCTGCGCCGAACGCGTCGCGGTGTTCAAGGCCATCTCGGAAGGGCACCGGCGCTTCCGCAAGATCGCCGTCGTGGCGGACGCGGAGAAGCCGACGCCGCCATGCGGGGCCTGCCGGCAGATTCTGTGGGAGTTCGGCGGAAACCTGGAAGTGATCCTCGCCGACATGAAGCACGAGACCGGCCGCTACCAGCTTCGCGACCTGTTCCCGGCGCCCTTCGACGGCGGAAACCTGACGTAGTCCGCCGGCGCCCCTACTTCTTCGCCGGTTTCTTCGCGGGTGTGGCTGCGGCCGCGCCCGCGGCCGCAGCCCTCTGCGTACTTCAGATACGGCGTCAGGGGCGTGACCATCAGCGGCACCTTCTCGCGCACGGGCCGCGGCCGCCGCCGGTCGTGTCACGGCCGTATCCCCGAAGCCCGGGGCCTGGACGGTGCCCGTCGGCCTGGGCGGTGCGCCGGACGGCGCTCCCGACGGCACCGACCCGCCGAACCCGGACGAGGTGACCGGCCCGCGAAACGTGATCGCCCCGGCGTGGAGCGCCAGGCTGAAGGCGATCGACGGGCGGGGACGTGTTCGTCGAACAGTTCGCGGTCCTCGAGCGCGCGTAAGTCTGAAATCGTGTACGACGGTTTCGGCGCTGAGAAGGTATTGTAAACCACGGGATTCAAAGACGATGCTGCCGACGATTGCGTGGGAAGACGACAGGATTCTGATGATCGACCAGCGCAAGCTGCCCGCCCGTGAGGTGTGGGTCCGCTGCGCGACGGCCGCCCAGGTGGCCAAGGCCATCACGACGATGGTCATCCGGGGCGCCCCGGCAATCGGCGTCGCGGCCGCGATGGGGATCGCGCTCGAGATGCGCCGCAGCAAGGCGGCCGGCACGAAGCAGTTCACGACCGAGTTTCAGAAGACCTGCGATCTCCTCGCGGCCACCCGGCCCACGGCGGTCAATCTGTTCTGGGGCATCGAGCGGATGAAGCAGGCGTTTGCTGCCGCCGCGGCGGACGGGGCCTCGGTCGACGAGATCAAGACGCGCCTCCGGACGACGGCTGACCGCATCCATGATGACGACGTGGCGAGCTGCCGCGCCATCGGCGCGTTCGGCGCCTCGCTCGTCCCGGAGACGGCCACCATCCTGACGCACTGCAATGCGGGCGCGCTCGCCACGGCCGGCTATGGCACGGCGCTTGGCGTGATCCGCGGCGCGGTTGAGGCGGGCAAGCGTGTGGCGGTCCTGGCCGACGAAACGCGGCCGTTCCTGCAGGGTGCGCGGCTGACGGCCTGGGAGCTGGTGCGCGACGGCATCGACACGACCGTCATCACCGACAACATGGCCGGCGCACTGATGCGGACGAGCCGCATCGACCTGGTCGTCGTCGGCGCCGATCGCATTGCCGCGAACGGCGACGCCGCCAACAAGATCGGTACCTACTCCGTGGCGGTGCTGGCGAAGGAGCACGGCATTCCGTTCTATGTGGCCGCGCCGATGTCGACCGTCGATCTGGCCACGGCCGACGGCGACGGCATTCCCATCGAAGAGCGCAACGAGCGGGAGGTCACGCACGTCGGGACGTCGCGGCTGACGCCCGTGGGTGCGCGCATCCGGAACCCGGCCTTCGACGTCACGCCCAACCGGTTCATCAGCGCCATCATCACGGAACGCGGCATCGCGCGCGCTCCGTTCGGGGCCTCGCTCCAGGCGCTGGCCTCGGGCGCGCCGTCCTAGCCCCCGACGGAGCGGGCCGTGCCCTTCACGCTGCTCGGCATCGAGACCTCCTGCGACGAGACGAGCGCCGCGCTCGTCTCCGAGACGGGCGACGCGGTCCGTCCGTGGCGCATCCACGCGAACGTCGTCGCGTCGCAGGCCGCGCTGCACCGTGAGTGGGGCGGCGTCGTGCCGGAGATCGCCTCGCGTCAGCACATCCGGGACATCTGCGGCGTGGTCGACGCAGCCTTCGCGGAAGCGGGGCTGACGCTCGCGGAGATCGGCGCCGTGGCCGTCACCGAGGGGCCCGGACTGGTCGGGTCACTGCTCGTCGGCGTGTCCTTCGCGAAGTCGGTGGCCTTCGCGCGGGGCATCCCGCTGGTCGGCGTGCACCATCTGGCGGGGCACATCGAATCGATCGTGCTGGCGCATGGGGAGATGCCGCTCCCGGCCGTCGTGCTCGTCGTGTCCGGCGGGCACACGAGCCTCTATCGGATGGATGCGCCCGGCGCCTACGTCCGCCTCGGGCGCACGCGCGACGACGCCGCGGGTGAGGCGTTCGACAAGGTGGCGAAGCTGCTCGGCCTTGGCTATCCCGGCGGACCGATCATCGACCGCCTGGCGCGGCAGGGGCACGAGACGGCGATTCGCTTTCCGAAGATGCGGCTCACGCACGCGGACCGGAACGCCCCGGAACTCCCGGGCACGCGCGACTTCAGCTTCAGTGGCCTCAAGACCGCCGTCCTCAGGCACGTCACCGCGCGCGCGGAGGCCCTGGGGGTGGTGGGTCCCGGGTCGCTGCCCGAGCAGGAGCAGGCCGACATCGCAGCGAGCTTTCAGCTCTCCGTCGTCGGGACGCTCGTCGATCGCCTGATGGAGGCGGCGCGGGAGGAAGGCGCCGCCAGCGTGGGAATTGCCGGCGGTGTGTCGGCCAACAGCCGGCTGCGGAGTCTGGCAGCCGAGAGGGCGGCGGCCGCCGGGCTGCCGCTGCTGATTCCGCCTGTCGCGCTCTCGACGGACAACGCGGCGATGATTGCGGCCGCTGGACTCCGCCGTCTCCGTGCCGGCCGCGTCTCGGACTGGACGTTGAACGCCCACGCCTCGCTCGCGCTGTAGGGAAGGCACGCTGATGGCAGGGCGACGCGAGTATCCGGATCGGCCGTATGTCGGTGTCGGCGGCGTGATCGTCGCCGCCGACGGGCGTGTCGTGCTCATCAAGCGGCGGTTCGAGCCGCGGGCGGGCGAGTGGAGCCTGCCGGGCGGCAACCTGGAAGTCGGGGAAACACTTGAGGCGGCCGTCGCGCGGGAGATGGAAGAGGAGACGGGGCTTGTGGTCGAGGTCGGGCCGATGGTCGAAGTCTTCGACCGCATCATGCGCGACGCCGAGGGGCGCGTCCGCTTTCACTTCGTCATCGTGGACTATCTCTGCTGGCCGGTCGGGGGCGTGCTCAGCGCGGCATCTGACGTGTCCGAAGCGGCACTCGTCGACCCGTTGGAGCTTGGCCCCTACGGGTTGACCACGAAGGCGACCAGCGTCATCGAGCGGGCGCTGGCCATGTGGCAGGTCAGACCGGACCGCCGCCGCCGTTGAGGCGCAGCAGCAGCGCGCGGAGCGTGTTCTGCGCATGCAGGGACGGGTTGATGAACTCCAGCCCGGATTCGTAGACGAGCGTATCGGCGGCCAGGTCCACGACGCGACTGTGCACGACGCGCCCCGTAATGACCAGCGCCGCGCCGTCCACGCTCAGCCGCACCTCGTGCAGGGATTCGAGCCGCAGTGGCCGGTCGGTCTCCATAAGCACCCCGCCGGCGCTGATCTGCGTCACGACGAGCGGCAGCGCGACGGTGATGTCGCCCGTCAAGCTGCCTTCCACCGGCAATCGCATCGCCCTGCGCTGATCGTGCATGGAAACCAGGATGATGATGACGGAATCGCCGCGACCTGTCGATATTTCGGCGCGTCAGTTCAACCGCGGCCGGTCGGGTCCGTGTGTCCAGGCTTCCTGTGGCGCGGGCAGGTCCTCGGGTTCGGTCGCGGTCGCCGGCGCGTCGTCGGTCGCGACCGTCATCACGGGAATGTGCCCGGTTGCGGGGTCAAGCTTCAGCATCGTGAGCACCTGAAGGTCCGCGGCGTTCCGGAGGTCCGTCCGGAGAATCACGAGATCCGGCTGGATATTGCGAATCTGTTCGTACGCCCGTCCGTCGGGTGGCACGAACACCATGTCGTAGTGTCCTGCGGCGAGTACGGTGTCCAGCAGTCTCAGGACGCTGGGGTCGCCATTGACGAGCACGACCCGTTGGGCGGGCAGTGGTGCGGAGTGTGACGGCGCGGAGTGGACTGGCATCGGCGACCTCCTGTTCCCAGTGTTACAGGAATCGTGCCACGCGCGCAGTGCTGTTTCAGGTCTGGC
>JBIKWH010000229.1:0-4231 GCA_044356435.1 Vicinamibacterales bacterium | reverse complement strand
CGGCGCAGTGCCCGGTCGTCGAAGTAGGACTCACGGCCGTAGGGCGTGTTGATCACCAGGTCCACGCGGCCGTTGACGATCTGGTCCGCGATGTTCGGACGATTCTCGTTCACCTTGAAGACCGACTCGACGTCGAGTCCGTTCTTCCGGAAGAACGCCGCCGTCCCCTTCGTCGCCGCGAGCGTGAAGCCGAGCTGCGCGAGGTCGCGCGCCACCGGCAGCACCGTCGGCTTGTCGTTGTCGTTCACCGAGATGAAGACACAGCCACTCTCGGGCAGCCCCTGCCCCGCACCCTGCATCGCCTTCATGAACGCCACGCCGAAGGTGTCCGAGCCGCCCATCACCTCGCCCGTCGACTTCATCTCCGGGCCAAGGATCGTATCCACGCCCTGGAAGCGGACGAACGGGAACACGGGGCTCTTCACGAACACGCCGACCGGTTTCAGGTCCTCCGCGTGGCCGAGCTCGGCCAGTGTCTTCCCCGCCGCCACGCGCGCCGCCACCTGGGCCAGCGGCACGCCCGTCGCCTTCGAGATGTAGGGCACCGTGCGCGAGGACCGCGGGTTCACCTCGAGGACGTAGACGATGTCGTCCTTCATGGCGAACTGGATGTTCATCAGGCCGACTACGTTCAGCGCGCGGCCGATCCGGCGCGTGTAGTCGCGCATCGTGACGACGTGTTTGTCCTGCACGAGGAATGGCGGGACCACGCACGAGCTGTCGCCCGAGTGAATGCCCGCCTCTTCGATGTGCTCCATGATGCCGCCGATGACGACGGCGCCCGTCGCATCCACCACGGCATCCACATCGAACTCGAACGCATCTTCCAGGAAGCGATCGATCAGCACCGGGCGGTCGTGCGAGACGTCCACGGCGCCGCTCATGTAGCTGTCCAGCGCCTGCGAGTCGTAGACGATGGCCATGCCGCGGCCACCCAGCACATACGACGGACGCACGACGACCGGATACCCGATGCGCTCCGCGACCTTCCGGGCTTCGTCACGCGACACCGCCGTGCCGCTCTCCGGCTGCGGAATCCCCAGATCCCAGAGCAGACGCGAGAACCGCTCGCGATCCTCGGCCAGGTCGATGGAATCCGGCGAGGTCCCGAGAATCTTGACGCCCGCTTCCAGCAGCGCGAGCGCGAGCTTCAGCGGCGTCTGCCCGCCGAACTGCACCACGCAGGAGACCTCCGCACCGCCCTCCCGCTCCTTTTCGATGACCGCCATGACGTCTTCAAACGTCAGCGGCTCGAAGTAGAGGCGGTCGGCCGTGTCGTAGTCGGTCGAGACGGTCTCGGGGTTGCAGTTGACCATCACCGTCTCGAAGCCCTCCTTGCGGAGGCCGAACACGGCGTGACAGCAGCAATAGTCGAACTCGATCCCCTGACCGATGCGGTTCGGTCCGCTGCCCAGGATGACGACTTTCTTCGCGGCGGTCGGATTGGACTCGCAGACCTGCTCGTAGGTGCCGTACATGTACGGCGTGAAGGACTCGAACTCGGCCGCGCAGGTATCGATGCGCTTGTACGCCGGGAGCAGGCCTTCTTCCTGACGGCGCTGGCGCACCAGACTCTCACTGACGCCGAACACCGCGGCAATGTCGGCATCGCCGAAGCCCGACCGCTTGAGCGTGCGCAGCATGTCCGTGGACATCTCGCGGAACTCGCCCAGCGCCGCCATCTTCCGCAGGGCCACGATCTCCTCGAACTGGGTGAGGAACCACGGGTCCATGTGCGTCAGCTCGTGGAGCTGCTCCACCGTGTAGCCGCGCTCGAGCGCGCGGAAGAGCGCCCACATCCGGCGGTCGTTGGGCACCACGAGCCTGGCGCGGAGCGACGTGTCGTCTTCATCCTCGGCGGATCGATCGTCCGGTCGCGCGGGGAACAGGCTGGCCTCGCGGCTTGACAGCTCAAGGGACCGCACCGCCTTCAGGAACGCTTCCTTGAAGGTCCGGCCGATGGCCATGGCCTCGCCCACGGACTTCATCTGAGTCGTGAGCGTCTTGTCGGCCTGCGGGAACTTCTCGAAGTTCCAGCGCGGGAACTTCACGACGATGTAGTCGATCGTCGGCTCGAACGACGCCGGCGTGAGCCGCGTGATGTCGTTCGGGATCTCATCCAGGTGATAGCCCAGCGCGAGCTTGGCGGCGATCTTCGCGATCGGGAACCCGGTCGCCTTCGACGCGAGCGCGGACGACCGCGAGACGCGCGGGTTCATCTCGATCGCCACGATGCGGCCATCGTCCGGATTGATCGCGAACTGGATGTTCGAACCGCCCGTCTCCACACCGACGCGTCGAATGATGCGGCGACCCATGTCGCGCATCCGCTGATATTCCTTGTCGGTGAGCGTCAGAGCCGGCGCGACGGTCACGCTGTCGCCGGTGTGGACGCCCATGGCGTCGATGTTCTCAATCGAGCAGATGACGACGAAGTTATCCGCGACGTCGCGCATCACCTCGAGCTCGAACTCCTTCCACCCGATGACGGATTCCTCGACGAGGATCTCGTGCACCGGGCTCAGACTGAGCCCGCGTTCGGCGATGTCTTCGAACTCCTCGATGTTGTAGGCGATGCCGCCGCCGACGCCACCCATCGTGAACGACGGGCGGATGATGGCCGGAAAGCCGGTCTCTTCAACAAACGCCAGCGCCTCGTCCATCGTGCGGGCGACCCCGCTGCGCGGCACGTCGACGCCGACGTCCTTCATCGCGTTCTTGAAGAGCAGCCGATCCTCGGCGACCTTGATCGCCTCGATCGAGGCGCCGATCAGCTTGACGTTGTATTTCTCGAGCGTGCCGCGCTCGGCCAGGGCGACCGCCAGGTTCAGCGCGGTCTGACCGCCGACCGTCGGCAGCACGGCGTCCGGCCGCTCCTTCGCGATGATCTGCTCGGCCAGTTCCGGCGTGAGCGGCTCGACGTAGGTGGCGTCGGCCATCTCCGGGTCCGTCATGATCGTCGCCGGGTTGCTGTTGACGAGGATGACGCGGAGACCTTCCGCGCGCAGCGCCTTGCACGCCTGCGTGCCGGAGTAGTCGAACTCACAGGCCTGCCCGATGACGATCGGGCCCGAGCCAATGACCAGTACGCTCTTGATGTCAGTCCGTCTCGGCAACGCTACGTCTCCATCGCGTCGATGAACTGACGGAACAGGTAATCGGCGTCGTGCGGACCGGGCGACGCTTCCGGGTGGTACTGGACCGAGAACACGGGACGGCTCACATGCCTGAAGCCTTCGACCGTGCCGTCGTAGAGATTCGTGTGCGTCACGGCCAGGCCGGACGGCAGCGAGTCCGGGTCCACCGCGAAGCCGTGGTTCTGCGACGTGATCTCCACCTTGCCGCTCGCGTGGTCCTTGACCGGGTGGTTCCCGCCGCGGTGACCGAACTTGAGCTTGAACGTCTTCGCGCCGGAGGCCAGGCCGAGAATCTGGTGGCCGAGGCAGATGCCGAAGACCGGCACGTCGGCGGCCAGCACACCCTTGACGCTCTCAATGGCGTAGGGCACGGCGGCCGGGTCGCCGGGACCGTTGCTGAGAAACACGCCGTCGGGCTTCGAGGCGAGCACGTCCGCGGCGGGCGTGGAGGCCGGATACACCGTCACGTCGCAGCCGTAGGCCGTCAACCGGCGCAGGATGTTGAACTTCACGCCGAAGTCGTAGGCGGCGACGCGCAGGCGGCGGTTGGTCTTCCGCTCGGCCGCGACGCCGAACATCTCGTGATCGGCCGCGCCCCACTGGGTCGCCCGCGCGTTCCACTCGTAGGGCGACGCGCATGTCACACCGCTCACGAGGTCCGCGCCCTCCATCCGGGGGATGGCCCGCGCCTTCTCGATGAGCTCGTGCGGGTCGGCCGGTCCGGTGGCGATCACGCCGCGCATCACGCCGGCCGAGCGCAGCACGCGCGTCAAGGCGCGGGTGTCGATGTCGGCGATGGCAACGATGCGCTGGCTGGTCAGGTAGTCGCGCAGCGAGCTGGTCGAGCGCCAGTTGCTCGCCAGCGGCGACTGCTCCCGCACGATGAAACCGGCCACGCGCGGCGTGTCCGACTCGGCGTCGCCGGGGGCCGTACCGTAGTTGCCGATCTGCGGCGCCGTCATCGTGACGATCTGGCCGGCGTAGGACGGATCCGTGAGGATCTCCTGGTAGCCGGTCATGCTCGTGTTGAACACGACTTCGCCGCGGGCTTCGCCAGCCGCACCAGCGGCGACACCCTTGTAGAAGGTGCCGTC